>JAMOPP010000065.1 GCA_027064405.1 Desulfurellales bacterium | reverse complement strand
AATTCAATATTATAAATTGGCTCTTGAGCTTGATCCTTCAATAGACTTTGCGCGGGAAAACCTGAAAAAGCTGAGCCGCTGATGTAGGGACATTTTAATAACACTTTAAAATGTCGTTATGTGTAAAAAACGGAGATACTATGATGCATCAATTGTCCATGTTTAAGCAATGTAAAAAATTACTAAGCTTACAAGAGGCAAGTAAATGGGCTTCTCACTATTTAGACAGAAAAGTTACAGTATCTAATCTTTCATATTTATTACAATATGGAAGGATAAAAAAACATGGAAATAGTGGAAATCCATTAATTAATATCGATGAATTAAAAAATTATTATGACTCCTTTGTCCAGAAGGAAAAAGAATGGAGAAAGATTTTAGGGGATGATCTTAATTGGCATTTATCTTTTGTTGAATATAAAGAGTCGGAAAGAACAAAGCATGTTCATAGACTACATCCATATAAAGGGAAATTCATACCTCAATTAGTTGAGTATTTCTTAGATAGTCATATTGATGAATTCAAAAAAGAGGTGTTTTTCAAGGAAGGCGATGTTGTTTTAGACCCATTTTGTGGTAGTGGAACCACACTTATTCAAGCAAACGAGCTCGGGCTTCATGCAATTGGAATTGATATATCCGCCTTCAATGTAATGATTAGCAATGTGAAAATAGATAAACATAACCTTATTAAACTTCATAAAGCAATTCAAAGATTAACTTTTGAATTAGAACAATTTCAAAAGAAAAGAAACAATACAGTATTTGAAGAACATTTACTTAATGAATTATCTGTATTTAATAAAAAATATTTTCCTTCATCTGATTATAAAAGGAAAGTTAGACAAAGATTAATAAATGAAAAGGAATATTCAAGGGAAAAAGAAAAGATTTTTTTATCAATTTATTGGGATTTGATCAAAAAATATAATATTCAGATTAAGCAAAATAAAGATAAAACTTTTCTCGATAAATGGTTTTTAGCTCCTGTAAGGAAAGAAATAGATTTTTTGTTTGAAAAGATTAAAGAAACAGAAGATGCAAGAATAAAAAAGGTTTTAGCAATAATATTAAGTAGAACTGTACGCTCTTGTAGAGCAACAACTCATGCAGATTTGGCAACATTGAAAGAACCTGTAACTGCAACTTATTATTGCAAAAAGCACGGTAAAATATGTAAGCCTATATTTTCTATAATGGGATGGTGGCGCAGGTATTCTGTTGATACGTTGAATCGGTTGTGGCAATTTGACAAGCTTAGAACTAATACAATGCAGATTTGTCTTGTAGGCGATAGCAGGACAATTAATTTGATAGAAGAACTTGAAAATAAAAATAACAGATTAGCTGAGATAGTATCTAAGCAAGGGATAGCAGGTATTTTTTCTTCTCCACCTTATGTCGGTCTAATAAATTATCATGAGCAACATGCTTATGCATATGAAATTTTTGGATTTGAGCGAAAAGATGAGTTAGAAATAGGTCCTCTATTCAAGGGGCAGGGAAAAGAAGCAAGAGAGTCATATGTTGAAAGTATAGCTAAGGCACTTATTAACTGTAAGGATTTTTTAAAAAAAGATTACAATGTGTTTCTTGTAGCAAATGATAGGTACAATCTATATCCACGAATAGCTGAATTGGCTGGTATGAAAATAGTTAATCAATATAAGAGACCGGTACTTAATAGAGTTGAAAAGGATAGGTCAGCATATGCCGAAATAATTTTTCATCTAAAGGAGAAATAATTGTGAGCTTAACTCAAGAGCAAGTTTACAAGATTAAAGAAGTGATAATAAAAAGCTTAAGAAAAAAATTTCAAAACTATGACCCTGAAACAAAAAAGATGCCATTTCACTATCGCTTATTAGGTAAAGATAGAATGGCTTTATTTTCTTTTATACATTCTCTTAATACAACCTTTGGAACATCAATTTTTGAACCAGTTGCAGAGACCTTAGCAAGCATAAATTTTTCAGAAGCTAAGAAACAATATGTTTTAGGAGCAAATATTAGTGAGAAAGCACAACTTGAAATTCAGCACATAATAAATGAATTAACTACTGGTAAGGATACTGATAAAACAACTGAGATTGAGAGGATACGCAATGTTGCTAATATTGGAAAGATGAATAAATTAAAAACTGTAAAAGTAGATTTGTTTTTAAAAGATAAAACCGACCATGTTCATTTATTTGATATAAAAACAGCAAAACCCAATATTAGTAATTTTAAAGATTTCAAACGTACACTTTTAGAATGGATAGCAATTTATTTAGCTGATAATCCCAAAGCAAATGTACATTCATACATTGCAATTCCTTATAATCCCTATGAACCTAAACCTTACGAACGATGGACATTAAAAGGAATGCTTGATTTGAATCAAGAATTGAAAGTTGCTGATGAATTTTGGGATTTTTTAGGTGGGATTGGTGCTTATGAAAAACTATTAAATTGTTTTGAAAGAGTAGGAGTTGAACTGCGACCAGAAATTGATAAATATTTTGAGAAATTCAAATAAAACTCATAACGAACAAGGTTCTTTCTTGGTCTTTCATATATCTCCCTTGCAAAATTCTCTGATGCAGAGAGATATTTGAAGGATGCCATTGACCTTGAACCCTCGATACAGGATATCCCTCTTGTATACTCTTATCT
>JAMOPP010000064.1 GCA_027064405.1 Desulfurellales bacterium | reverse complement strand
ACCTTGCAAAAGAGACATATCAATATAGGATGAGAGATTGGAATGTTTCAAGACAAAGATATTGGGGTGCGCCAATTCCGATTATTTATTGTGATAAATGCGGAATAGTACCTGAAAAGATAGAAAATCTTCCCGTAAAACTCCCTGAAGATGTAAAATTGACAGGCGAAGGGGGTTCTCCTTTAAAGAAGGTTTCAAGTTTTACAGATACAATATGCCCCATATGCGGCGGTAAAGCAAAACGGGAAACCGATACCTTTGACACCTTTGTAGAATCTTCATGGTATTTTCTAAGATACTGTTCACCTAATTATAAAGAAGATATATTTGATAAAAAAAGTACGGATTACTGGATGGATGTTGACCAATATGTCGGCGGAATAGAGCATGCCGTTATGCACCTTTTGTATGCGAGGTATTTTACAAAGGTTTTAAGGGATTTAGGGTATGTAAATTCAACAGAGCCGTTTAAAAGACTTCTTACTCAGGGAATGGTTATTAAAGACGGTTCAAAAATGAGTAAATCAAAAGGTAATGTGGTCGACCCGGATGACATTGTCAGTAATTATGGAGCCGATACAGCAAGACTTTTTATACTTTTTGCAGCCCCGCCTGAGAAAGATTTGGAGTGGTCTGATGACGGAATCGAAGGAGCATATAGATTTTTAAACAGGTTATGGAGAGTTGTCGTAAGTGCAAAAGATTTTGCATCACAAGATAAAATATCTAACAAAAATGACAAACTTAAAGAAATTTCATATATGACAAATTATACTATAAAAAAGGTTAGTGAAGATATTAATAATTATCATTTCAATACCGCCATTGCGTCATGTATGGAATTCGTAAATTTTTTAAAGAGCTTTAATCCGCAGAATCAGCAGGAGAAAGGTGCATTTTACTTGGGAATAGAAAAGCTTATCATACTTCTAAATCCCTTTGTGCCTCACATTACTCAAGAGTTGTGGGAGATTACGGGTCACAGTGGATTAATAGAGGATGCAGGTTGGCCTACATATGATAGTTCTGCGCTCAATAGAACGGAATCGACAATAGCAATAACCGTTAACGGTAAATTAAGAGACAAGTTAAACATTGAAACCGACGCAGAGGAAGATACCGTTTTAAAAGAAGCATTAAAGAGAGAAAAAATAAAAAAATACACAGACAAAAAGAGTATAAAAAAGGTAATATTTGTAAAAAATCGTCTCTTAAATATTGTGGTGGTCTAATATGAAAAAATTGAAAATATTGGTTGTAGTTTTATCCGTCTTATTTTTATATTCATGCGGATATAATTTTGTGGGCTCATACTCGTCTCTTCCTAATGGGATAGATAAGGTTTTCGTGGAAAATATAAAAAATCTAACATCAGAGCCAAATCTGCAAACATATTTAAAAACCGACATAATAAACGAACTTCAGCTTGATTCCAGAGTCAGCGTAGTGGATAAAGACAGGGCTCAAGGCTTAATAAAAGTAGCTATTACAAACTATGATGTCTCGGCTTCGTCTTTCGGAAACAGTGGCTTCGCTTCAAGATACAGATGCACAATAACGGCAAAGGTTTCATTACTGCAAGACGGTAAAAGCATCATAAAAGACAAAGTTCTGACATCCTATAAAGATTTTAATGCAAATAATGAGGTCAATGCAACGGAAATAGCAAGAAATATTACATCAAAGGATGTATTAAAAGATTTGTCTGTAAAAATCAAAGATGAACTGTTTGTAAATTTTTAAAATAAAAAAGCGTGCCGTCGATAAAATTTTTGACAGCGCGCTTGTATTAAAATGTTTATCGACAAAAAAATCCTTTTCTTTCTTATATTCCTGTATTTGACAGGCGCTTTTTTGCATCTCGGGCGGATGTATTTTCAGCATGAAGAACCGCGTAGAGCTATTATTGCACTTGAGATGAACTATACCCACGACTATATAAAACCTACAGTACTTGGAAAACCGTATTTCAAAAAGCCTCCCTTGCACAATATTATAATTGCTCTTTTTTTTAAAATTTTTGGAACAAATGAATTTTCAGCTCGTTTAGTATCTATTTTGTCAATGCTTGCAATAGGTATTACAATATACTTTACATTAAAAAATATAGTTGGCACAGATGCTTCGATTTTTGCAACTTTTAGTTTTCTAACGGCATTCTCTACATACTTCTCATACGGTATATTGGCTGAAACGGATATGCTCTTTAGCCTGTTTGTGTTTTTATCCATAATAAGTCTGTTTTGGCTTAAAAAAAAGGGAATTTTGCTCGGCTCTATCTTTACAGCTCTATCTTTATTAACAAAGGGCTTCCCGGCTCTGCATTATTTTTATTTCACGCTTATAGCATACGCCATTTTAAAAAAAGATATAAAGGGATATCTTTTATCTAAGGAAACAGTTTTAGGATTTTTTATTATAGCAGGCTCTTTTGCAGGATGGATTCTTCTTGCATCAGGCACCAATATACACAGTATCAATTATGCTTTAGGATTTCTTTTAAGTGAATCAAGTTCAAGGGTTTTAAGCATAGAAAAAATTACTCAGGTATTTAAGCATATTATTCTTTTTCCTATAGAATTTTGGTATCATTTCTTGCCGTTTTCAATTTTATTTCTCCTATTTTTTAAAAAAGAGTTTAAAAATGAATTTCTTTCTCTTATAAAAGACAATCCCAAGATAAAAGAACTCTTTATGTTTTCAATTGTAGCATTCGTGCCAAATTTTTTATTATACGCACTTCTGCCTGGAGGAAGGGTTAGATATACACTTGTTCTTTTTGCGTTTGCAGCTTTTTTTATAGGAATTATTTATCATATACTTGAATATACGGAAATAGAAAACATTAATATAAAAAAAACAGGAACAGTATTAATATGCACTGTTATCTTAATATCTATTTTTGGCGGTATCTTCGATTTTGAATTTACAAAAACAAGTGACTATATAATATGCGTATTGGTTGCGTTAACTGCAGTTGCAACCCTGTTTATATCAAAAACAATAGAAAGCAAGACAATCACCTTTTTCTTTATAATTACATCATTTACAATAATGTTAAAGATTCTATACATATCGATATATTATAACTATCTTTTCAATTACTATACAGACTATAGGCATTTCGGCAATAAGATTGCAGAATTTATATTGAAAGAAAATCCTAAATATGTTATGACAGACGCTGTAAATCTAAGGATGCTTTTTTATGTTGAGAAAAATCTTCATATGCAAATTCACCCTATAGATACAAAAAAAGAAGGTGTCATTTTAAGCAAGAGAAAAAGAGTAGAACAGAAAGCAGATTACAGCATAGATACTCCTAAAGGAGAATACTATATAATTAAAAATATTGGAGGTGTATAAATGGATACATTGGATGAGAAAATCATATCCAAAGCCATCTTGGAAAGTTATACGAACAAACTTATGGATTATCTTGAGAATGATGTAAGTATAGTCGGTGGCGGACCAGCAGGAATAGTTTGCGCTTATGAACTTGCAAAAAAAGGCGTTAAAGTTGCTCTATTTGACAAAAGACTCACGATAGGCGGCGGAATGTGGGGCGGAGCTATGTTGTTCAACGAAATTGTGGTTCAGGAAATGGGAAGAGAAGTGCTCGAGGAATTTGGCATAACATACAAAAAATATGCAGATGGTTATTACACTGCGGATTCTATAGAATCAGTTACAACTCTAATTTCAAAGGCTACGAAAGCAGGAGCAAAAATATTCAACACCATAGAGATAGAAGATGTGGTTTTAAAAAAGATAAACGGAGAATATAAAGTTAATGGTCTTGTTATAGGATGGACAACGGTTAATATGGCGCATCTGCCGGTTGATCCTCTTGTTGTTACAAGTAAATATGTTGTTGACGCAACAGGGCACGACGCAAATATAGCAACAGTATTAACTAAAAAAGCCGGCGTCAAGCTTATATCTCCTACAGGTGGGGTTGTCGGAGAAAAGCCTATGTGGGCGGAGATAGGAGAGCAGGACACGGTTGCTCATACAAAAGAGGTTTATCCCGGATTAATAGTTGCAGGCATGGCATCAAATGCTGTAAGTGGAGCGCATAGAATGGGGCCTGTTTTTGGAGGAATGTTACAGTCGGGTAAAAAAGCCGCTGCAATAATAATTGAAAATTTAAAATAAAAAAAAGGGGCAAGGTAAATTTTTATTACCCTGCCCTTTAATATCTACTTCACATCTTCAAGGCCAAGCTCTTTGGTCGATATTTCTCTCATTTCAACTTTTCTTATTTTACCTGTAATTGTCATAGGAAATGAATCTGTAAATTTAATATATTTAGGTATCTTATAATGTGCAATTTTTTCGTTACAATATTCTTTAACCTCTTCTTCCGTGAGACTCTCTCCGTCTTTTATTTTTATCCAGGCACAAACTTGTTCGCCATATTTTTTATCCGGAACTCCAATCACCTGAACATCGGAAATCTTAGGATGAGTATACAAAAACTCTTCTATCTCTCTTGGGTATATATTTTGACCGCCTCGTATAATCATATCCTTAATTCTTCCGGTAATTTTAAAATATCCATCTTCGCTCATAACAGCGAGATCTCCTGTATGAAGCCATTTTGAATCATCTACGGTAGATTTTGTCGCCTCTTCGTTGTTATAGTAATACTTCATTATGTTATAGCCTCTTGCACACAACTCACCCTGCTCGCCAACAGGTACAATGTCTCCGGTCTCAGGATTCACAATTTTTACCTCTACAAAGGGCAAGGCTTTACCCACAGTTTCAGTCCTATGTTCAAGAGTATCGTCAACAGATGTCTGCGTTATAACCGGACTGGATTCGGTTTGACCGTAAGCTATCTCCACTTCACTCATATGCATTTCTTTATTTACCCTTTTCATAACCTCAACAGGACATGGAGATCCAGCCATAATGCCCGTGCGCAAACTGCTTAAATCAAATTTCTTAAATTCAGGATGTTCCAGTTCCGCTATAAACATTGTAGGAACGCCGTGCACAGCCGTACATTTCTCTTTCTCTATAACGGTAAGGACAGATAACGGCTCAAAATATTCGCTTGGTATAATCATAGTTGCGCCATGAGATGTGCATGCTAAGTTGCTCATAACCATACCGAAGCAGTGATAGAAGGGAACAGGTATGCAAAGCCTATCTTTATCTGTAAAATTCATAGCCTCGCCCACAAAATATCCATTATTTAAAATATTAAAATGGGTTAAAGCCGCAGCCTTGGGAAAGCCGGTAGTTCCCGATGTGTATTGTATATTTACAACATCATCAAAGTTTAAACTTCTCTGTCTTTCAATAAATTCTTCCTCGGAAACCTTATCAGACATATCTAAGATATCCTGCCATTTAAACATTCCCGTATGCTTCTCTTCGCTTATGCAAACAACATTTTTTAAATGCGGAAGCTTGTTGGAATGTATCTGCCCCGGGGTTGTACCCCTTGCAAAAGGCGCAACTTCATAGAATATATCTATATAATTAGAAGTTTTAAAATGCTCTATCATTATAAGTGTATTAACTTCAGACTGCTTTAATGCATATTCAAGTTCATTGGTTCTGTATGCAGGATTAATTGTTACAAGCACAGCACCTATTTTAGCCGTAGCAAACTGAGTAAACACCCACTGAGCATTATTGGTCGACCATATAGCAACCTTATCTTGCTTTTTTATTCCCAAAGCCATCAAACCCTTTGCAAGCCTATCAACTTCAGCATTAAATTGCTTGTAATTTAATCTTATATTTTGATGAACGCTTATTAAACAATCATTATTAGCATATTTTTCAGCATTATCATTTAACATATCACCTATGGTTTTAGCTATATAACGCTTTGTAGAACCTTCAAATGCATAACTTAACATATAAACTCTCCTAATTTTGTACTATATAAAAGAACCGTTAGAACCCTTTTTACCTGCATTTCTCTCAAGCTCCATTCTTCTTAAAATTGCCCTTTTTATTTTGCCACTTATGGTTTTTGGCAATTCTTTTACAAATTCAATCTCTCTCGGATATTTGTACGGAGCTGTTTTATGTTTTACAAACTCCTGTATATCTCTTACAAGCTCGTCAGACGGCTCAACTCCTTCAATCAATACAACAAAAGCCTTTACTATATTCCCTCTGATAGGATCCGGACTTGCAACAACGGCACTTTCAGCTATAGCATGATGTTCTTGAAGTGCACTTTCAACTTCAAACGGCCCTATTCTGTAACCGGATGACTTTATAACATCATCAGCTCTCCCGTAAAACCAGAAATATCCGTCATTGTCCTTATAAGCCCTGTCTCCTGTATAATAAAAATCTCCTACAAATGCCTCTTCCGTTGCCTGTTCATCTTTATAATACTCTCTTGTCAATCCTACAGGATGTATAGGCTTTATCTTTACTGCAATGTGTCCCGGCTCTCCTATAGGCATTTCATTACCGTCATCATCGACAATTCGCACATCGAATCCCGGTACAGGTTTACCCATAGAGCCATATTTAATAGGCATACAGGGATAGTTTGCAATTAAAAGTATCGATTCCGTCTGTCCGTATCCGTCGTATATTAAATTACCCGTTGCATTTTTCCATATTTTGATCACTTCAGGATTTATAGGTTCCCCTGCAGATGTGCAGTGCCTTAAATCGGAAAAATCATATTTAGTTAAATCCTGTTGTATAAGTATTCTATACACGGTAGGAGGCGCACAAAAACTTGTTACACCCATATTTGTTAATAATTTAAGCGTTGTTTTTGCATCAAACGCTCCTTCGGCATTGTGCATAAATACGGCAGAACCTACCTGCCATTGACCATACAATTTTCCCCATACAGCCTTTCCCCAACCTGTATCGGAGATTGTCCAGTGTAAATCGGTAGGTTTCAAATCATGCCAATATTTTGCTGTAATTAAATGTGCCAGTGCATAAGACTGCTCATGCATAACCATTTTGGGATATTTCGTTGTACCGGATGTAAAATAGATAAGCAAAGGGTCTGTTGATTTTGTTGCCTCTATCTTGCTTTTGTCAAGTTTGGCAGACACTTTGTCCATTTGATTTTCGAAAGAAAGCCACTCTTCCAAATCTCCATCTATAATCATTTTATGTTTTAAACTTTTACATTTTCCGTTGCAGGCTTCATCAACCTTCTGAGCATTTGATGCACTTGCAATTACCATAACGGCATTTGATTTATTAATACGATACTCTATATCACCGGATGTTAATATATTTGGAGCAGGCAAAGCGACAGCGCCAACTTTATTTAAACCTAACATTACTGCATACCACTCAACTATTCTTGGCACCATTACAAAAACATTGTCACCCTTTTTAACTCCAAGCGATATAAGTATATTTGCAAATTTATTGGACATCTGAGAAATATCCCAAAATGTATATTTTCTTATGGTTCTACCGGATGTATCAGACCATACAAGTGCAAGCTTTGTTCTATCCTCAGCCCACTTATCAACAACATCAAAAGCAAAGTTGTAAAATTCGGGAGCCTCAAGCTTAAATTCTTCAATCTCCTTTTCATAACTAACCATATTATGCTGCATAAAACCACCTCTTCAAACATGTTTAGGCTCGATTTTACCCATAAAACATAAAAAGTCAATAAATTATACAATACAAAATATAAATGCCACAATATAGTTATATATAAAATTAATAAGTCATATACTATTAAAACACCAATAATCTAACAAATTTCAACATTTTGTCTTATTAATACTTTTTAGCTTAAGAATAAATTTTTAAGGATTTACCTTCTTAAACACATTAATTATTACAACACTTCAACCATATCCTTTGCAAAATATGTTATTATTATATCCGCACCTGCTCTTTTCATAGAGGTAAGCGTCTCTTTTATCATAGATTTTTCATCAATCCATCCCAATTGAGCTGCAGCTTTTATCATAGAATATTCACCGCTTACATTGTATGTTGCAAGAGGCATATACGGAAATTGCGTTTTAATTGTTTTTATCACATCAAGATAGGACAAAGCAGGTTTTACCATAAGATAATCCGCGCCCTCTTCCACATCAAGCATAGCTTCCTTTATTGCTTCATTTACATTTGAATAATCCATCTGATACGATTTTCTATCCCCGAAAGCCGGAGCAGATTCGGCTGCATCTCTAAAAGGTCCGTAAAAAGATGAGGAGTATTTAACAGAATATGACATTATGGCTGTGTTGTAAAAAGAATTATCATCAAGGGATTCCCTCATCGCTTTAACCATTCCGTCAATCATACCGGATGGAGCTATTATATCAGCTCCCATTTTTGCATAAACAAAGGCTTCTTTTTTCAGCATTTCAAGGGTCGGGTCGTTAAGAAGTTCTCCCTCTTTATTTAAAATTCCACAGTGACCATGAGATGTGTATTCGCAAAAACAGGCATCAGCTATCACCACTAAATCCGGAACTGCCATCTTAATTTGCAATATGGCTTGTGCTATAACTCCGTTTTCATCATAAGCCTGCGAGCCTTTTTCGTCTTTATGCTCAGGAATACCAAACAGAATCACAGATTTTATACCCATTTTGCATATCTCTTTTGCTTCCTTTATAGCTTCATCTATTGAAAATTGGAAAATACCCGGCATAGATTTAATCGGATTTTTTATATTTTTACCTTCTCTTACAAAAATAGGATATACAAAATCGTTAATGTCCAATCTTGTTTCCTGCACCAAAGAACGAATTTGCTGATTTGCCCTTAATCGTCTTGCTCTTGTGATTGGGAAATGCACTCTCTCCTCCTTATTTTACAATTATACACAAACAACATTCCGCCAAAAAATTGTCCCAAAAAAAATGCAGTTATCATAATCGGGAAGGTGTAAAGTTGAAATCCCAATCCCGATACAATTCTTAAAATTATAACAAACGGAATAGGTGTATGCACAAAAATAAACCACTCTTTTGAAAATCTTTCACTTTTTCGCCTAAAATATCCAAATGGCAGATTTATTATAAATACCAAAACTGCAACTGTTGTTATGCTCATATTATTTTACTCCTTGCGGAAGGGTTACTACTCGTATATTTTTTAGATTTATTCTTACCCTTCCCTCCTTTGATATAATTATTAAATCCTTAGGAAACTTTCTATTGTCTATTTTTTTACACAAGAGCACTATTATGTTTTTGTGTTTTTCACTGCATAAGATATCAAATTTTTTCGTTAATAAAATAAGCTCCTGCATATATAAAGATAAATCATTCTTTTCTTTATTAAAATTTTTATAAATCTTCCCACTTGAATAATCTTTAATGTAAGCATTTTTATCATTAATGTAGATGCCGTAAACAGACATTCCAAAGCTGTTTATTACATCTATTCTGGAATTTTGTTTTGATATACTAAAAAATCCGTCTACCTTTTTATCCTTTAAAAATGCCGTAAATGTTCCGTTTACGCTTTTTGCGCCTTTTACCGCCTTAAAGGTTGTGCAGGAATCCAATAAAATACTAATCGAAATTAGAAAAAAAACCGTATACAGAATCTTGTATTTCATTCTTTTTAATCACCTCTTTTTTCATATCCGGCAATGAATTTAGAAAGGCTTTGCCGTAACTTTTTTTAACGATTCTTGAATCTGAAACTATGACCATTCCATTGTCATTTTTGCTTCTTATAAGTCTTCCAAAGCCCTGTCTGAATTTCAAAACAGCTTTAGGTAGCGAATATTCTGTAAATGAATTAATTCCTTCTTTTTTCATCAATTCATACCTCGTTTTTTCTATGGGAGTGTTGGGTACTTCAAACGGAAGTTTTGTTATAAAAACAATGGAAAGAAAATTACCTTTTATGTCAACACCCTCCCAAAAACTGCTTGTGGCAAACAGAAAGCTTCTGTTTTCTTTAAATGTCCTTAAAAGTTCAAAATTATCAAAATCACCCTGCTTTAGGGTTTCAAAACCCTCTTTTTCTATCTGTTCATAAGTATTTGAGTATACTTCATTAAGCATTCTATACGATGTGAAAAGAACAAGAACCCCCCTGTTTAAATTTTCAATCGAACCTGCAAGCAGATTAACACATTCGCACACATCTTTTGTATAGCTTGGAAATTTAGGGTCGCTACAATCTTTCACTACCGCAATTTTACTTAATTTTTTATAATCAAAATTACTTTTATAGATTTTTTCCTCAGCATCCTCTATTCCAACACTTCTTTTAAAAAAATCAAATTTATTGTTTGTTGAAATTGTTGCCGATGTAAAAATAGAACAGTCGGTATCCTGATAAATTTTACTTTTTAAAGATTCGGCTATATTAATAGGTGTAATGTTAAAATGTATTGAATTCTGAGTTTTTTTCAGCCACACTATGTTTTCATTTGAACTGCTTTGAATAAATTTATCCAAAACACTCTTCTTTTCATTTAAAAAATCAGCTATAGATGCAATCTCTAAAAATTCATTTTCATCTACTTTATTTTTTAACAGTTTTAAATTTGTGTATATTTTCTCTAAAATATCTATAATTTCGTTTACGACTAAATTTACTTCGCCTCTATTATTTTCATCCATATTAATTTCTTCGGATTTATTAAAAATTTTAACGGCTGTATTTTTATAAATTTGCTTAAGTTCTTTTTTTGAATTCTCTATTAAATCTTTTAAATTTTTTACATCCAATGTATCAATATCGGATAAATATCCCTTTTCTTTTGTCTTTTTTCTTAAATATAATCTATCAAGCGTATTTAATATTTCTGATATTGACACTGTTTCCGTAAAATAATTTGTAGCGTTTTTCTCTATATTATGAGCTTCGTCAAATATTATAGCATCGTATTTGGGAAGCACTTTTGCATCTTTTATCAAGGCATCGGAAAAAACTATGTGATGATTTGCAATAATCAAATTTGACGATTCCAACTTTTGTCTTGCTTTATAGTAAAAACATCTATTTCTGTAATATGGACATTTTGAATGAATGCATGTTTTTGAAGAACTTGAAACAGAATCCCAAGATTCATAGGACACATTCTTTTTAGAGTCAAAATATTCACTTTTCAATCCCGTTTCAGTATGTTCTAAAAATTGCTTTAAATATCTATACCCTCCGGATTCAAATAAAAACAGGTCTCCTTTATCAAAAAGCTTTTTGGCTTTTCTTCTGCATAAATAATTTGCCCTACCCAATGCAAGATTTACCTTTATATCAATAAATTTCTTAATAACAGGCAAATCTTTTTCAATAAGCTGCCTTTGAAGATTGATAGTATTTGTTGAAATCACTACTTTTTTATTTTCTGTAATTGAAAATATTGCGGCAGGAACAAGATAGGCTAAACTCTTTCCTATGCCCGTAGCCGCCTCAATAATAAGATTTTTATTATTTTTTAAACTTTTTTCTATAGATTGAGCCGCATCAACTTGAAATTCCCTATCTTCAAAGCCTCTCTCGTTTTCACGAATTTTACGAAAAATTTCCTTGACAGATAAATTACTATTTTTATCAGCCTCTGCGATTACTTTCAGCTCGTCATTTTTCCCGTCATAATAGAAAAGATAATCTATTGTATCTCGGTATTGCAGTGCTATGTCAAAAACAGATTCAAAATCTTCGGAAAAATAAAGAACATCTCCCTTAACTTCACCTTCTAATTTCTCTTCTACAACAACCTCATCCTTTAGCACCGAAACCTTAAACAGCCCTGATTTATATGCAGTTTTACGAAAAAAATCCTTTGATTTCTTGTTAAGATGCATTACTTATCAAATTCTATGGGATATTGAGCTGTAAAGCACGAAAAACAATAACCCGATTCCCCTACAATTTGTTTAAGACCGTCAAGTGAAAGATACGCCACTGAATCAGCCGTTGAATATTTTTTAATCTCCTCTACGGTATGAGACGATGCTATAAGTTCCTTCTTTGTCGGCGTATCAATTCCGTAAAAACAGGGAGCGATAACCGGCGGAGATGCTATCCTAATATGCACCTCTTTTGCACCTGCACCCTTCAACATTTTGACTATTCTTCTGCTTGTAGTTCCGCGCACTATTGAATCATCTACAACAACCACCCTTTTGTTTTCAAGAACATCCCTTGCCGGATTTAATTTAAGTCTTACGCCAAAATTTCTAATTGACTGAGACGGCTCTATAAATGTTCTTCCTACATAATGGTTTCTTATCAAACCGAAATCGAAAGGCGTATTCGACGCTTCTGCAAATCCTAATGCGGCAGGCACGCCTGAATCCGGTGTAGGAATAACAATATCAGCCTCAACCGGAGATTCCTCGGCTAATATTTCACCCATCTTTTTTCTCACACTGTATGTGTATTGTCCCCAAAGATAGGAATCGGGTCTTGCAAAATATATAAGTTCAAATGCACACTTCTGTTCCTCTTTTTTTTCAAAGGGTTCATACGATTCTATTCCGTTTCTTCCTGCAATTACAATTTCCCCTGGTTTAACATCTCTTATAAATTCAGCTCCTATTAAATCAAAAGCACATGTTTCGCTCGCAAAAACAACAGAATCATCCAACTTTCCTATCGAGAGAGGTCTAAATCCCCACGGGTCTCGTATTGCATATATCTCGTTTTCTCTCATAACAATTAACGAAAACGCACCTTTTAGAATTTTTAAAGCATCTACAAGCCTGTCAAAGAAAGTCTTTTTTTCACTTTTGGCTATTAAATGAATAATGATTTCCGTATCTGAATTTGAGTTAAATATTGCACCTTTCTCAACCAAGTTTTTCTTAATAGATTCTGCATTAATGATGTTTCCATTATGTGCTATCGCAATATCTCCCATATCAAAATGAGCGGATAGAGGCTGTATATTTGATATTGAATTATCACCAAGTGTGGAATATCGGTTATGTCCTATTGCCATTTTGCCCTTCAATAAAGACATCACATCTTTTTTATTAAAAACTTCATTTACAAGGCCATGATCTTTGTGTTCATAAAAAATTTTGGAATCTGTAGATACTATACCGGTTGATTCCTGACCCCTATGTTGAAGCGCATGAAGACCCAAATATACATAATTTGCAGCCTCTTCCTTATTATAAACCCCAACTATTCCGCAATATTCTTTTAGTTTCATTTTATTCCTAAGACATCTTTCATATCATACAATCCCGGAAGCTTATCAACAACCCACTTTGCCGCTCTTACAGCACCAATGGCAAAAGTATCCCTTGATGATGCTTTATGTGTAAATTCTAACCTTTCCCCGCTTCCGGCAAAAATTACAGTATGGTCACCTACAACATCGCCGCCCCTTAAGCTCATTACGCCTATTTCTTTCTCTTTTCTCTCCCCTATAATTCCGTTTCTTGAAAAAACACCAACATCAGAAAGATTCTCTCCCAAACCTTTTGCGGCATATTCTGCAAGTTTTAAGGCAGTTCCACTCGGAGCATCCTTTTTTAACCTATGATGCATTTCAACTATTTCAATATCGTAATCTTTGTCCAACATTTTAGCCACATCTTCAACTATTTTAAACAGTATGTTTACGCCAAGACTCATATTAGGAGCCATCATTATGGGAGTGGCGACCGACAATTTTTTTATTTCTTTAATATCATCATCGCTTAAACCGGTAGTGCCGATAACCATAGCCTTTTTATTATTAGCTGCGATTCTCGTGTGCTTTAAAGTAGCTTCAGGCGAACTAAATTCTATAATAACCTCACCTTGACTTACTATATCCTCAAGGTTAGAGCTCACAGCAACATTTTTCTTCTGCAATCCCATAACTTCTCCTATATCCTTTCCGATATAAGGAGATTTGCTATACTCTACAGCTCCGACAAGTTCTAAATTCTCATCCTGCTCTATTAAATTGATAATTCTTTTCCCCATTTTTCCAGCTGCACCGTCTACAATTACTCTTATCATTTTTCT
>JAMOPP010000063.1 GCA_027064405.1 Desulfurellales bacterium | reverse complement strand
TACTTGTAATCTCTTTCTTGATAGACAACAGCACAAAAGGTGTAGCAATCCATAAAACTGTAACTGTTATAAATAAAAAACCAAATAAAATTACTACTATTGCAGAAAAGGTATTACTAAAAGATTTTTCTATTATAAACAAGAAGCTATTCATATTTTTTCGCCCAAGATTACTACAAAACCGCCTTCTCCAAATCCCTCTTTGTGTAATTGAAATTCGTTTATAGTTTTCATACTGTCACCAAAAAGCGTCTGCCCTATTTTTTCCACTTTAAAATTATGCTTTTTAAGTAAATCCACAATCTCCTTTGTTGAAAAAAATGTAGCTGTTTTGTAGAACTGCCCTTTTTGCTGCTTATTTAGATACTCTTTTCCTATCTCAGTATCTCTATCAACTATTGCAACGGCAATTTTTCCTTTTGGTTTTAGGATTCTATATATTTCGCTTAAAGTTTTATCACGGTCTTTTACAAAACATATAGTTACCGCAATCAGTGCAAAATCATAAATTTCGCTTGATAAAGGTAAATCTTCAGCAAATCCCGGATATACCTTTATTCCCCTTTGTGAAGCAATTTTACTCATTTCCGAAGAGGGCTCAACGCCCTCCTTAATTCCAAGTGGCTCAGCGAATCTCCCACTTCCTACACCAATTTCTATACTCTTTTTTGCATTTTTTGGCATTATACTTTTTAAAAGCTCAAGCTCACTCTTATAAACAGCATCATATTTATCAAACCACTCTTCGTATTTCTCATGACATCTTTCAAAAACATCCACATTCCGTTTAACATCCAAATAATAGCGCAAAGCCTCATCAATATTATCTAAATCCACAAGTATAGACTTAACACCAAGTTCTTTTGTCAGTTTTTCCCTTGATTTGTGACCCATATTTTTTGCTATAAATAGAGAAACATCACTTAAAAGATTAACTATTAAGTTCGGATCGTCATGATGCTTACCTTCCTTTGCATAAGGATTTACTCGTTTTTCAACAAAGTTACCATCTTCATCAAAAACCGTATAAAAAGGAGACATACCGAAATGCCCCCTCCATATTTTTTTGCCGTCTTTATCCGTAGCCACAGCTATTAAACGCCTCATAACCCCTCCTAAACCAACAATATGTAGTGCATAATATTGAATACTGTATCATTTATCAAGAGCTTTTAAAAATTCTTCAGCTTCCTTCGCCCATATAAAATTTTCAACCTTTACAGACGCTTTTTTAACACCGCCTACGGAAAGAATTGCTTTTTTTATGGCAATAGAGAGTTGAAGACCTACAGGGCAGTTTTCTACAGTCGGCCTGAAAACTACACTTACACTACCGTTTTCTTCATCAACCTCAAGATTATCAACAAGTTTTAACTTAACCACATCCTCTTTCAGCTCAGGATCGTAAACACCTTTTAGTTTTTCCAATACATCATCTTTTAAACTCATAACTGCTCCATTGACTTATTGAATATACTCTCAATCGGTGCTTTTATTTTATCACAAGCCACATAGGGTATCTCTTTTCTTACTATTGCATAAGAAACATTCTGATCAAAAGGAATATTGCCCAAGAACATACTGCCGTTTTCATCTGTAAATTTCTCAATATTATGTGCCATTTGTTTATTTAAATCGTATTTATTAACAACCACACCGCTTTTCACTTTAAAAGAGTCGCAGAGTTTTTTAACCCTTTTTAAATCGTGAATTCCCGATTGTGTGGGCTCTGTCACTATTACAACAAAATCAGCACCTGATATAGTTGATATAACAGGACAACCGATTCCCGGAGATCCGTCAACAAGAATATGCTCTATACCCTTTTCTTCGCTTAGAATATGAGCTCTATGCTTTACCATAGTTACAAGATTACCCGAGTTTTCAGCGCCAGGATACAATTTTGCATGAACCATTATTCCATAGGGAGTATCCGATTCATACCATTCTCCACTTATTGTATCAACCATTGTAATAGCATCGGCAGGACATACATATTTGCACAGTGCACAAGAATCACATTTCATTTCATTCACAACATAGTTGCCGTTAATTACCGAAATAGCACCAAAGCGACAAAGTTCTCTGCATTTATCGCATTTTGTACATTTATCAGTATCTATTTTTGCAGGAGAATTACCCTTAAAAAGATTTTTGGATTTAACCTTAGGATTCATCAAAATATACATATCGGCGGCATCGGCATCGGCATCAACAATAATTTTATCATTCATTAAATAGGCAAAGCTCGAAGTTAAGGTTGTTTTGCCGGTTCCGCCTTTACCGCTTATTATTACGATTTCTTTACTCATATTCTATCCTCGATTCTTTTAAGAATCTGTCTAAAATCATCTTTATACTCTTCAAACGGCAAAATACCCTTCGAATAACCCTGAGCAAATTCTTTTGAAAAATTAAGTCTATAAAGAATTTCAATATTCTCTTCATTAGCATATTTTTCTATTAAATCAATACCATCGGTATGTTTATTAACTATTAGCCCAAACGGAATTTTTAGGTTTCGAACAAGCTCAACCGCCAACTTTAAATCACTTAAACCAAACGGCGTAGGCTCCGTAACCAGAACAACAAAATCCACATCCTCAAGTGTAGCCACAACGGTGCAACTTGTTCCTGGAGGCGAGTCTAAAATAACGGTTTTATCATCTTCAATATATGTCTTTAAATTGCCTATA
>JAMOPP010000062.1 GCA_027064405.1 Desulfurellales bacterium | reverse complement strand
TCAACACATCCACCACCCCTAACCTTCTGCTTTGAAAATATAGACTGAAGTTGATTTATGTGGCATGCTGCACACATCTTTCTAAAATAGTTAACCGTGAGATTATCCGTTTTCATGCCCTTAATCTCTTCAATAGAAGGATAGCTATCAATACCCAAATACTTCCTATTTAAAACACCAATAATGCCCTTATTGGTTGCCATTATAGACTTCTCTACTCTATCGATAACATCAGAATGACACTTGGCACAATACTTAGACGCATATTCAAGTCTGGCAGGATTTTTCACCATTCCCTTATGGGCAACATCCTTATCCGTTGCATATCTATTTCCACCATGACAGCTTGCGCAACCAAAAACAGAGACTGGATGTGATTTTCCAACGGTTTTTATATCGTTGTGGCATACAACACAAGAATCAACCGTTTTTACGGCTGTTCTTTTCTTTTCTGAAGAAACTTCAAATATAACAATAGCTATAACAAACAGAGCCGATATAACGGCAATCCATCTAAACCAAGCTAATCGTAACATAAAATACAACCCAAAGGATAAGTAGTGTGTTTATAACAGTCTTAAACCTTGTCTCGTTTTTATAAAACATAAGAGCAACAAAAGGAAAAAAACCAAGCAGAATAGCAACATCAACATTTACATTCATCTTTAACATATTCTCAACACCTTCGAAAAACCAAGGTCCTGTCAAATGCTTTGGGGTTAAATTAAATGGTATATCCTTAGGCATTTTCAGAAAAAGCATAGAGATTATGCTTATAGCCAAAGCTATAGATACAAACCCAACCTTTGGTAATACCTTTTTTGCATGGTAAAAGATAACAAGAAAAAATAGAAAGGGTAAAAAAAATATATGCCACAAAAAATATTTCCAATAGAAACTAAAGGAATCAACCAAAAAGATGTTAAGATATTTTAAAAAAACATTATCTCCTATCATATTTTGAGCTACCAAGGCAGCCGATTGACCATTCTGGTCAGCCTTTAGAACATATCCACTAAACATCAAAAAGACAATAACGACAAAAGCCAAACCGCCAAACAGATAATCAGGCTTCGCCTTTGGTTTGTTATAAGAGAAAAAAAGCTCTACAATTACATGAAAAATAACAAAAATAAGCAAAAGCTCTGATGAAAAGTAGTGAAGTTTTCTAAAAAACAGACCAAACGGTATTATATATGTTATCTTCTGAACACTTTCAAAGGCGTGCTGTGGATGATAAGCAAAAACAAGCGGTATGCCGCTTACTAAAGCAACAATAAACAGAGCCTGACATATCCATGATATAAAATAATCTATTTTCATCCTATGACTAGATTATTACGAACAATTTTGAAAGTCAATTGTTTAAGTGGCTTTCTTGCAGGACCCTTTAATCTTTCGCCTTTTAAGTTAAATACACTACCATGACATGGACATTCAAATAATTTATTTTTATCATCATAATTTACTATGCAGCCCATGTGAGTACAGTGGGCATCAAAAATCTTATATCCAAATCTATTTTTTATTATAAAAATTTTATATTCATCAAAAAAGGTTATGGGTTTGTTTAATTCATCTATGGGTATTTCAATTCTCTTTTTAGTATTTAAATATTCAACAAAATAATAAAAAGGGAAGGCCAAAGCCAAAATTCCCAAACCAGGCAAAACCTTCCCTAAAAAATCTCTTCTATTCAAATCTATTAGCAGCCTTCTATCTCTTCTTCTTCACCTTCTGCGCCGGGCGCCTCTTTTGGTAGCTCTACCTTCTCTTTTTTAGGCTCAAGCATGACATTTTGATTTCCGCCTGCAATCCTTATCAATATCATATTGTAGTTATTCCAAGCAGCTTTATTCCAAGGGTCTGACTGAACGGCTTTTTGGGCATAAAGTTTTGCTTCATAAAGACTATTTTCCTCTAAAGCCTGTTGAGACATCCCTATATACTTTTCACACAGAGCTTTATCCATCCTGTAATAGTCAGATTGACTTGCCCTTATTTGAAGACTTCCCACAACAAACAGGAATATTGCTATTACACCTGCAACAATCCATATTCTCTTCATGACCATCTCTCCTTTTAATCATTCATACTTACATAGTAAACATTAGGTAATGTGCCTTTATCTTCCTGAAGTCTCCGGACCTTCTTGGCATCCTTCAGCAACTTATAAACCTTGCTGTTTTTATCATTTAAATCTCCAAAATTTCTTGCTTCTCCCACACAAGTTGCAACGCAAGCAGGTTCAAGACCGTTACTTATTCTCGGCAGACAGAATGTGCACTTATCAACAACAGTCAACTCTTCATTAAGATACCTTGCATTATAAGGACAAGCTTCCATACAGGCTTTACAACCTATACACATAGAGGGCTCAATTAACACAATACCGTCCTCTTCTCTTTTATAACTTGCACCGGTTGGACAAACCTCTACACATGGAGCATTGTCGCAATGGTTACATAAAATGGGCATAAACGCAACTTTAGGTTTTCCATCAACATCTTTTTGCTCTATCTCCAAAACCTCAGTTCTAAACATCTCTTTACTAATCGGCACTTCCCACTCGAACTTGCAGGCACTATAACACGCCATACAGCCTATGCATCTATCCTGCACTATAACCATGGCATATCTATGTTTTCTTTTCTTCGCATCCATGATTAACTCCTAACTCTCTTTATTTTTACGAAAGCGTTATTAAAAGCAGCCGCACCGCTTACACTATCCACTTCGTCGCTACAAAGGTATGAATCGGATGCACCTTTTTTATATGCCGTATCTAAGAATTTAGATATATGACCAAAACCGTGAGCAATAAATATACAATCTTTCCTAATTCTTGATGTCGGCTTTACTTTAATAGGTTCGGATTCAATCTTTGTAGATACGCTATACAGCACTGCCTTGTCATGCTCGTCAAAACCGAGTCTTTTTGCTTCTTCTTCGTTTATCCATACTTCGTTTTCGGGATAGATTTCGGCTAACATCTTGTTGTTTTGGGTTCTTGCGTGCGTATGCATAGGCACTCTACCAAACAGTAACCTATAAACGTCTTTTTCTCTGGGCTGAACAGCCGATTTGTATTTTGGCAATGGATAATAATCGTCGCCTTTTTCTTTGTAAAGTTTAGCCAATTTTGTCGAATAAAGTTCTATTTTTTTAGAAGGTGTTTTAAACTCCAACTCCTTACCGGCGGCCTGCGGGAACGGTTCTACTCCTTCGTAAATCACAACACCCTTCTCTTTCAATTCCTTTTGTTTGTCTTTAGGTAGTTGAGCGATAACCTCTTCTATCCTCTCTTCAACGCTCTTTTCAAAGTACTTACCATGACCTAATCTCTCTGCTATGCCTTTTGCTATATCCCATGCACCCTTCGTGTCAAACAGTGGCTTTACAGCAGGCTCTCTTATTGCGATAAACGGATGAGCATCTTTCTGTATATGCGGCAAATCGTATCTTTCAAGATAAACCGATTCTGGTAGCACTACATCTGCATACATACTGATGTCATTTGGTATTATATCCATATCCACTATAAGGTCAAGGTTAGGTATAACTTCTTCAACAAGCTTGTTTTTTCCTATAGAAGAAGAGCCTATCGGGTTTGTTCCATAAAGCAACCATGCTTTTATCGGATAAGGATTCTCATTTTTGGTTGCTTCTATAATGCCGTTCTCCCTACCAAGTCCTTTAGGAGCAAGGGGGAAAAGCGTTCCGGCACCGTCAGCCCTTTCTGCTTTAGGCTTAGGTGGCTCATCTTCTTTTGGTAATCTAAATTCGATTTCTTTTATATCACAATCGCTTCTGTTGTAGTTGGCAACAATATACGCATATTTACTTCTTTCCCAAATGCCGCCCGGAACTCCCCAGTTTCCGACAAGGGCGTTAAGTATTGCTATACCTCTAGATGTTTGCGTATCGTTTCCATATCTTGAGAATCGTCTTGGCGGAACAGCAACAACATTTGGAGCATATTTTGCAAACTCCCAAGCAATCGCCTCAATTGTTTTTATATCTATTCCTGTTTCCTGATATGCCCATTCGGGGGTAAACTGTTTTACA
Source organism: Desulfurellales bacterium (assembly GCA_027064405.1). Lineage (GTDB taxonomy): Bacteria > Campylobacterota_A > Desulfurellia > Desulfurellales > Hippeaceae > JAMOPP01. The sequence continues at coordinate 10,000 of JAMOPP010000062.1, read as the reverse complement.
TATTCTGCTAACTCACCAAATCCATAACAATACTTCTTAACAAATTCCATATTTACGAGTTGGTCTCTAATTAAAACATGAATCAATCCTAAAATTAAGGCCAAATCACTTCCCGGTTTTACTGGTAACCATCTATGAGCCTTTGCTGCAGTTTCAGAAAATCTTGGGTCGCAGTAAACCAATTTTGCTCCTCTTGCTAATGCCTCGGTTACATCTTCTGCTTCCCTTACCTGCAAAGCACCAAGCAGATTTCTTCCAAAAGAGATTATGTATTTTGAGTTTTTAAAATCAAATGTTGAGTGCCCCGAGACACCCGTTCCGTAGGTTAAAACCCAACCTATCTCTCTGGAACCCATACATTGAGAATATGCAGGTATGATTACGTTCGGCGTTCCTATGGCGTGAGACAGTATTATAAACGGCTCTTCGCCCGTTCCATGCAAGAAACTGGCTACGCTCTTTTCTCCGTATTTGTTTATGATTCCTTTTAATTTTTCTCCAATATAATCAAAAGCCTCTTCCCAAGTAGCTTTTTTAAATTTACCTTCTCCCCTTTTGCCGGTTCTTATCATAGGATATTTCAATCTGTTGGGGTCATACAAAGACATAATACCGGAATTACCTTTGGCGCACAGATGCCCCATGTTGTTTGGGTTGCACCTGTTTCCTTCCAGTTTATGAACGACTCCATCCCTAATATGCGCAACAACTCCGCAATTCCAGAAACACATTTCGCAATATGTAAATGCGGTTTTGCCTTTATCGTAATGTGTCATCTTCTCGTCATAACGTTCTATCTTTGATTTTGCCTTTGATTGTTTAGGTAATAGGCCACCTACAGCTAAAGCCGAAGATGCAACGGCGCTCGTTTTTATAAATGCTCTTCTTGTTATTTTAGACATGATTTTCCTCCTCTAATCGGAGAATCCGACTTCCTAAAACATACAAAAGTCCCATAACACCTAAAGCAGAGATAAATAAAGTAATCTCAGCAATTGACGGGAAATAATGTAAGACTTCAACTTTATCAAAATATACAGAGTTCACAGGAATAATCTGACCTACAACTATGGAATCATATCTCATAAAAAATATTCCAAAAATAGAGCATACCGCAGAAGTTAATGATGCACCCGTAGATTTAAATCTTGTCATTAAAAGCAAAACAAACGGCACTATTATACCTATCAAAATTTCAAAAAACCAAAAATTGAACGCCATAGAACCTGCTATAAGTTGTTTTACAGCCTCATAGGTCATAGGTTCTCTTCCGTATAAAAGCGTTATTGTTCTCCAAATTTTTGCAAAAATTATTGCAAGAATAACAATAAATAATGTTTTTGAAAATGTTTTCAATGCCATTTCATATTTTTCTTCAGCTAATTCTTTTTTGTTAACATAAAGCAGTATCAAAGCAAAAGCAGCGCCCAAACCTACAGCAGAAATTATAAAGAACATAGGTATAAATGGTCCATGCCAAAAAGGTCTTGCTACATTTGCCGAAAATACAAAACCCATATTACTGTAAGCGCTTATTCCAACGATAAATCCCAAAATACTTGCAATAAACGTGCATTTCTCTTTGTTGGCAAGAAGCAGGAACACTTCAACTATAAGAATAGGTAACTCCATAGCATACAAAATAGACATCCACCATATAGGAGAAGTCCAGTGAAATGGAACAATATTTACAACAAATCTTAATACCTGCAATCTAAAAGGCCCGCCTAAATCCCAAAAGATTATAAAAAATCCAGCAAGAAGTGCGCTCAATGCTGTCCACATAATCTTTCTACTTAATATATGAAAATTTTCAAACCCAAACAGATGGGCAAAAGCTGCAAGTAGAGAAAGCCCTGTGGTTATACCAACAAAGAATGAGTATCCTATAATTAGAAGCCCCAATGGAATCTCACGTGTCACATTGTAGCTTGCTTCCTGTCCATTGAAAAACACCAAAGCTATCCCCACACCACCAACAGCAACAAGTAGCAGATAAAACACGACCCAGCCGTCGATGGTAAAATGCTTTTTTAAAATTCGCTGAGACATACTTTCCCCCTCTTAATCTTGTTTAGAAGGATTACAAGTATTGACAAAATCTCCCCGTAAACCTTACTTCTATCTTTCACGCAATTGTAAAACTTATTCACCCACTCAAGGTGATCTTTAATCATTTTGCAAGATTCTTTAAATCTCTTTTCTTCTACAAGAAGAGAAAGAAACCCACTCTCTATAGAGATATGATCTGGTGGCATTTTGAACTCATCCTTGTTATATTTAAAACCACATTCTTCATAAAACCTTTCAACGCTTAAGGCTTTATTTCCCATCAATCTCTTATTTAACCACCAAGACTCATACGGAGCACATTCAACTCCACCGAACTTTACATCAAACATACTGATATAATGACTCTGTAAATCGCTTAAACCCTTACCTTCCAAAACCTCATTTACTTTTTCTGTGGATCCCACAAGAGAAAGCAATTTTTTAATGTCATCACTTATATCTCTTTCAGGATAATAGAGTAAATCGGCACAAATTCCTAAAGCTTCTGAAAGCTCACTCATATTTTACCTTTTAAAAAACCCTCCTTCTGTAACCGCAGAAGAAGGGTTTGCTTTTTACTGTTTGGATATTTTGCTTCTTTATTTTTTTACACCTTTTCCCATTCCGGCAGGAGCACCTTTTTTAACTGGTAAACCAGCTTTTTTCCAAGCAAGGAAACCACCTTTTAAGTTATAAGCTTTATTATAGCCGAGTTGAACCATATCGTATGTGGATATGGAACCTCTTCCGCCGGTTTTGCAGTAAACAATGTAAATTTTGGACTTATCTTTGAACCACTTAAGGGCTTTGAAGTCCAATAATCCCCTTGGAGCCCATACTGCCCCAGGAACATGGCCGGCCTTATACTCAGGCAAGCTCCTTACATCAACAAAAACTACACCCTTCATCTTTGCTGCTTCCTGTGCTACTACCTGTTGGATGTGTTGCTTGGCAATCTCTATCTTCTTTTTAGAAACAGGTGTTGCAGCATAAGCACCAAAACTTGCGGTAAAGATAAACATACAAGCCGCTACCATCGATACAAAAAATCTCTTCATAAAGCACCTCCCTTTACAAATTTTCATCTTCATTATATATAGGGAATTTTTGAATGGATGTGATTTAAATCACACTTTAAAATTTATACCCATTTGAGCAGTAATCCCGTAGTTTTTTTAAATCTTTTATAATTATCTGTTTTTGGCTTATATCCAGAATACCCTCTTTTTTTAGCTTTGATAAAAGTCTGCATACAGTTTCTCTACACACACCACTTAGAGACGCTATCTCATTTTGAGTAAGCGGAACAACACATCTCTCTTCAGTAGCAAGCATATAATTATTATCCGTAAATATATCGAATATTCTCATTTTTGCATCATTCAGTGCAACATTTTCAAGAATCCTTGAGTTTATAAGAAATTTATGAGCCATTACATCGAGAAGATTGCTATAAATATCTGGATACTTCTTAAATATTCTTTCGATATCCTTCTTATGAATATAGTAAATACTACTTCTCTCAATAGCTCTTACATTTGAGATAGCCTTACCGAGCACAAAAGCCACAAGACAAAACGGTTCAAAGGGTTTTATATACCAAAGTGTAAGTTTTTTGCCATTTTCATTGTTTTTATAAACTTCTACCTTACCATACCTAAGTATTAAAAGCCTATCAACCACATCATCTTCTATAAATATTGTTTCCCCTTTTGAGTAATTTTTTACCTTTACATATTTATTTATTTCTATTAAAGCCTCATTCCCTAAATGGGAAAACATTTTCACATTTTTAATTTCCATTTTTTCCTCTGACGATTATATAAAAGAATTTCCAAACAATCAATTAAAAATGAGATAGTGTCAACACAATTTACCTTTTCTTTTCTTTTCTTTTCTTTTTTTATCTTCTAAAAAAATAAAACAAAACATCAACCAACCGGAAATAAAAGAAACAAGTAACCACTGTTATTTGTAGCATTTCCTGTTGAGTAGAGCAAGAAAATAGAAGTTTTTAACAGGCTGTTTATATTTATCTACCCTTTTTTCAGCACTTCCCTCGCTTCTTTTATCATCTTTAAAGCAATTTTACTCTTTTTATCTCATTTTCAAATTTTCTAACCGCTTGAGAAACGGCAACATAATCCATATCGAATAGCTCTCCTATCTGTTTCAATGACAAACTGTTGATATCTTTTTTGAGAATTTTTTATATCGTTGGATAACATATTTAAAATCAGTGACATATCCAATCTTCTTGCAAGGGAAGTTTTCTTATTAATACAGTCTAAGAAGTCGGAAAATAGACAATCTTCAATCTTTTCAACCATATCTGCCCTTAATGGATTTAAGTAGATATATGCTGAGATAACTAAAGCATAGCTATCCTTATCAACAAGGATATATTTATATCTGCTCTGAAATATTGAACCTGTAAGTTTATGCTTTGCTTTAAACTATTTGGCATACGATGTGTTTGAATAATGCATACCTTCGGATATGTTGGAGAATGAGATTTTGATAAATAAATTATAATGATTATTCGAACAGGCACACAGATTTTTTCTTTTTTACAACCCTTGCAGTTATGTAATAGAACGCATTTTCAAAAGATAATCTTAAGGCTCTTGCCATAATGGAGTAAACATATTGCAAAATTAATTAGATGCCACAGCTACCATTAATGCAGAACATATGAGCAATTCTATCCCTATTTACGGTAACAAGAAATGTAGAATAATTCATTCAGGTCGAGAGCAGGATAGCTTAACAGCCTGCATACCCTGCCCTCACCAAAATTACATCAAACTCTTTGGAATAAGTTAAGATAAATAAATTTAGAAACTCAAGCTATTTTGTTAAAATCTCGGTATCTATACAATACCCTGATCCACCATAGCCGTTGCTACTTTGATAAATGCTGCTACATTAGCACCCATAATCAAATTACCCGGCTTTCCGTACTCCTCTGCCGTTCCACTGCAATTTTTATATATATCTTTCATAATCTCTTTCAGCCTTTTGTCCGTATACTCAAATGTCCACACATCGTGGCGACCGTTCTGGACCATCTCTAAGGCTGATGTGGCTACACCACCTGCATTAGCCGCTTTAGCGGGCGCAAATAAAATTCCAGCGTCCAAAAAGACTTTAATCCCTTCAAATGTAGTCGGCATATTGGCGCCCTCACCAACAGCAATAACACCATTTTTAACCAGCGTTTCCGCATCTCTTCCTGTTATTTCGTTCTCCGTAGCACAGGGCAGGGCAATATCCGTTTCAATTTTCCATATATTACCACCATCATAATAAGCGGCCGTTTCATGAAACTTCGCATATTCTTTGATTCTCTTTCTTTCAACCTCTTTAATCTGTTTTATCGTTTCAACATTGATACCACTTTCATCATGGATTACACCGTTTGAATCACTCATTGCAATAACCTTTCCACCCAGCTGAATTACCTTTTCTGCTGCATATATGGCCACATTTCCAGAGCCGGAAATCGTTACCTTCATACCATCAAACGATTTTTTATGATCTTTTAACATCTCATCCATAAGATACACCAAGCCATATCCTGTAGCCTCAGTTCTTACCTTACTTCCACCCCAATTCAGCCTTTTTCCGGTTATAACACCGGCTTCAAATCTATGGGTTAATCTCTTATATTGACCGAATAGATAACCTATTTCCCTTGATCCAACCCCTATATCTCCTGCAGGAACATCTGTTTCATCTCCCAAATATTGGTAGAGCTCTGTCATAAATCTCCTACAGAAATTCATAATTTCTCGGTCTGTCTTGCCGTGTGGATCAAAGTCAGAACCGCCCTTAGCTCCGCCCAACGGCATTCCGGTTAAAGCATTCTTAAAAATCTGTTCAAATCCAAGAAACTTCACAGTTCCAAGATAAACAGAGGGGTGAAATCTCAATCCCCCTTTGTAGGGACCTAAAGCGTTATTGAATTGAACACGAAAACCTCTATTTATGTGCAATTCACCTTTTTCATCTTCCCATAAAACCCTAAATATAATCTGACGGTCGGGTTCACAAAGACGCTCAATAATTTTATAGTCACAAAATTCAGGGTACTTAGCAAACACCGGCGACAGTGAAGATAGAACCTCTCCTACTGCCTGGTGAAATTCAGCTTCCCCAGGATTGCGATCCGTGACCTCCTTGTAAATAGATTCCAATTTTTCATCACCACCGAACATAAATCTCCTCCTCAAAAAGTTTAGATTGTTTTTCGATTATACATATTTGATAATACTATGTCAATGTTCAACATAAAAATCCTATTTTATAGATGTTTGTAGGGGTATAGCCTCGTCAGAATTGCATCAATGGGGTTTTCGTTCTCAATGTCAATCCAAACGGCTTTATTAAACTTACTCCTTAAAAGAGTCATTTGCCGTTTTGCATAGGCTTTTGTATTTTTTTTAATCATTTCCGATAATTGCCTTTTGTCTATTTCGTTGTTTAAATACATAATTGTTTCTTTATATCCTATTGACTGCAAGGGCTTGCTGCTTATGTATCCTTGTTTAATTAGATTCTGCACCTCATCTATCAATCCGTTTTCAATCATTAAATCAACCCTCTGCTCTATCCTCTTATCTATAAATTCCTTTGAAGCATAGAGTACAAATATTTGAAAATCATTGCTCTGTTTCCTTTTGCGCGAAAAAAGATTGCTTAGTTCTCTATTTTTGTCAATATAAACACTCAAGCCCCGTTTTATTCTTTGACAATCGTTTTTATCTATTTTGTCAGACCATTTTCTATCTATAACCTGCAAAAATTTATAAAGATAATAAGGTGAAAATTCCAAACAGATATCGTCAAAAAAGTTTTTTACTTTTTCATCTACGCTTTCTATTTTGTCTATTCCAAAGATTAAAGAATCTATATAAAACCCGCTACTTCCTGAAATCAGAACAGCTTTACCCTTTTTTTTAATATCCCGAATTATTTTCGTAACGCTACTTACAAACTCACCGCTTGAAAAACTCTCGTTAGGATATTTTATATCTATAAGATGATGTGTTACAAGAGACCGCTCCTTACTCGAAGGTTTCGCAGAACCTATATCCATACCTTTATAAATAGCTACAGAATCGGAATATATTATTTCAGCATTAATCCTTTGAGCAATTTCTATACTTACCTTTGTTTTGCCTACTGCTGTCGGACCTAATATAACTATATTCATTCAATAATTATAAATCTCTCGGCTTCGCAAGAAACTCACACACCTCACCTCCGTGAGCTATTGTTTGAATTTCTTCTATATCCATAGGTTTTTTTGATAGCATTTGAGCAAATCCCAACATAAGACCTGCAGTAACATTACAAAAACCCTTTGTCTTAGAATAGGGTAAAAAGTGACACTCCGTCAGGATGAACCTATATTCTCCATTCTCACTTTTTTTAATTTGAAAAACAGGTCCGCCCTTGCTTGCTATGATTGCAGGCAGCATCTCTATAATCTCTTCTTCACTGACACCTTCAAGCATAGAGGGGTCAATCCCTAAAGCCTTCATCATTTCACCGGGGATATTTTTTGCAAGAATCCTTCTTAAAACCTTTGGTCCCTGTTTCCCTGCAAAATAGTCCACTGCCTCTATAAGATCTGACATAACCATTGATGCATACTTGTAGCATATATGATTCATAACGCATTTCGCATCAATGTTATCACAAACAACCTCGTTCTTTTCTTCTTTATTGTCAACCACCGTTTCGCCCTCCTAAGCTCGCAAATTCTACAATTTTTTGAGCAGTCTTATTTAAATTAGTTTCTCATACTGATTAACAAAAAAAGAATAGTATGTCAAATAAATTACATAAACATTATTTAAAAAAATGCAAATTTTGGTATTTCTAAGCGTAAAAATTTTAATTAGAAACGAATAGCACAAATTCTTATTTTTATGGCAAAAGAATCTTTATAAAAAAACACATTGTATTATTATATGCGGTAATTTTACAATTGATATATTAACTTTAAATATCATAATGAAGTTTTTCTTTTACTTTTTAATAAAAATATATACGATACATTTTACTTTGATTCTTATGGAGAAAAAATGCAACAAAATTTACTAAAAGGGCTTATTTATTCTTTTATTTCCGCCGCATCGTTCGGCAGTTTAGCTATATTTGCAAGATTAGGATACAATAGCGGATTAAATGTATATGAAATGCTCACATATCGATTTTTGAAAGATAAATAAAAATGCATAAACAGATAAAACAAGAGCATATAGCCGACGCTCTTTTATTATCAGTTACCATTTTTTGGGGTAGCACATTTATAATAGTTAAAAAATCTATTGAGATGATGCCTACTTTTGCTTTTTTATCCGTGCGGTTTTGGATTGCAAGCATAATGCTTTTTGTGATATTTTTTCCAAAACTTAAAAAAATTAATAAAAAAATAATAAGAGACGGCTCTATACTCGGAGCTATGCTTTTTTTGTCCTATGCATTTCAAACGGTTGCCTTAGAATACGCAAAAGCAAGTATAGTAGGATTTTTAACGGGATTGAACGTTGCAATTGTTCCTATTTTTTCCACGCTTTTAATAAAAAAAATTCCCTCAATATATTCTCAAATAGGTGTATTTTTGTCTTTAATCGGTGTTTTTCTTATGTCTGCAAACAGCGATTTTACTATTTCATTCGGTGGCATACTGGCAATTATATGCGCTATTTTTATATCAATTCACATAATACTCACGGATAAATTTTCCCGCCAATACGACACATATCTTCTAACAATAATACAAATAACCGTTTTGGCTATTTTATCAACAATAACATCTCTATCAAGCGAGCCTTATATAATACCGCATAAAATAAATTTATATCTTGTTTTTTCTTTCATTATAACATCCCTTTTTGCAACTGTATATGCATTTATAATACAAACCACAATGCAACAATACACAACTCCCACAAAAACAGCCTTAATCTTTACTATGGAACCTGTAATGTCAGGCGTGTTCGGATATTTGTTGGGCGGTGAAATTCTCTCACTAAGGGGATATACCGGCGGTTTGATTATTTTAACAGGTATTTTAATAGCGGAATTTGCTCCAATGCTGAAGAAAAAATGATAAAAATATATTTTTAATCGGTCAAAAATGCAGTATGCAATATTTTTGTAATTACTCTCATTTTTCATTAAGCCCCTCTTGTTATAAAATAGATTCTTATCAACCTATCTTTCACCAAACCTATTGCAAATGTTATTTTATACAAATCAAACAAAAGCTTTTTTCAAAATACACCTTATAATACGCATATTATTTTATGGCTTGATAAAAAATCACATACTAAATGTAATTCATAAATTAATACTTGATAAATAGTTTAATTAATTCTTGACAAACAATACTAAAAGTGCTAAAAGGTTTAAGTAAAGTTAAATTGCGGAAAGTAGAATGTAATTGCGGATTTTGTCTGCTTACTTAAAGTAAAAAATATTTTTTTGAGGAGGTTTAGTTATGGGATTAAAGGAAAAACTTTTTGAGAAAATCGAAGCTCATAGACCGAGAGTCGTGAACTTGATTAAGAATTATGGTGACAAGCCTGTTCAGGAAGTTGTAGCTTCTCAAGTTATTAGTGGTATGAAGGGTATAAAAGCTCTTATTACCGACATCTCTTATCTTGATCCTATGGAAGGAATCAGATTTAGGGGATATACAATTCCTGAAGTATTAGAAAAATTGCCGAAACCAGCCGGAAAAGAACAGCCTTATGTTGAAGGTCATTTTTATCTATTATTAACAGGCGATTTACCTACGGAAGAAGATGTTGCAGATGTTGCATCTATTTGGAGAAAAAATAGAGAGATACCTGAGTATGTAAAAGATACTCTAAAAGCACTCCCGAGAGATTCCCATCCAATGGTTATGTTTACAGCAGGTATCTTGGCA
>JAMOPP010000061.1 GCA_027064405.1 Desulfurellales bacterium | reverse complement strand
TTTTTCGTGCTTGATGCTGATGTTGCGGGGGGGACATGTACGCACTGGTTTAGAGATAAATATCCTGAAAGATTTGTTCAGTGTGGCATTGCGGAGCAAAATATGTTCGGTGTTGCTGCAGGACTTTCAACGCTCGGAATAATCCCCATAGTGTCAACATACGCTGTTTTTGCATCTTTAAGAGCAATAGAACAGGCAAGAAACTCCATTGCTTATCCAAATTTCAATGTGAAAATTGTTGCATCCCATCCGGGCATTGATACAGGTCCTGATGGCGCGACGCATCAGGCTATTGAAGATTTGGCCGTTTACAGGGCTATTCCTAATTTTATTGTCTTGTCTCCTGCTGATGAGATAGAGCTTAAAAGGTGCTTGGATTTTGCTTTGGATAATAAAGGTCCTGTTTATATGAGAACAGGCAGAAGTCCTGTACCTAATATTCACGATAAAAAATATAAATTTAGATTTGGAGAACCTGATATATTAAAAGACGGAAGAGATATTGTGATTTTTGCAACTGGTATTGAGACACATAGGGCATTGAATGCAGCAAAAGATTACGATGTTACAGTTGTCAATGTTCCGATACTTAAGCCTATTAATAAAGAGAGTTTTGGTGAAATATTAAATGGCAAGAAGTTTGCTGTAACCTGCGAAGACCATAATATTATTGGCGGACTGGGTTCTTTAATTGATTCTATTGTTGCTGAGTTTGGTTTATCCGTCAAAGTTGTAAAAATTGGGATTAAAGACAAATTTGGCAAATCTGGAGACCCAAAGGAGCTTGCTGAAGTTTTTGGGATAGATGAAAAAGCTATAAAAAAAGTGCTTAAAACTTTAATGGGGGAAGATGATGGCTAAGCTTAAAGGTAAAGTTGCTTTGATTACAGGCTCTTCCCGTGGTATCGGTAAAGCTATTGCTCTTGAATTTGCCAAGGAAGGAGCTAATATAATTTTGAATTATGTTTCAATAGATGAAACTGCAAGAAATACTAAGGCTCAGATAGAACAGTTTGGAGTTAGAGTTGCAGTTTCTAAATTTGATGTAAGAAAGAGGGAGGAAATTGGTAAGGCTAAAAGGTTGGTAGAAAAGGAATTAGGCGGATTGGATATTTTGGTTAACAACGCTGGAATAAATAGACCTAATGATTTTGATAAAATTACGGAAGAGGAATGGGATGAGGTTCTGGCAGTTAATTTGAAAGGAGCTTTTTTAGTTACTCAAACTTTTGCAGACATTATTTCTGATGGAGGATCTATCATAAATATATCGTCTGTTAGTGGTCAATACGGAGGTCCCAGAACCACTCATTATGCGGTTTCAAAAGCAGGTCTTATAGCATTGACCCATAATATGGCTATATTTTTCTCAAAGAGAAATATAAGAGTCAATTGTATAGCACCGGGTTTAATCGAGAGCGATATGGCAGAGGCAGCGAGAGGTCTTGGAGTAGAAGAAAAGATTTTATTGAAAAGGTTCGGGTTACCAAAAGAGGTAGCTAAAGCTGCTGTATTCTTAGCAAGCGAAGAAGCTTCTTATCTTACCGGACAGACAATAAATGTAAACGGTGGGATGCTATTTAGTTTTGGAGTGTAGAAAAAGATAGAGTAGTGGGAATGTTAAATAAAAATACTGTTTTGCAATGTGGTTTTCCAAGGTCGGGTAATTATTTTTTGTGGAAGTTACTTTCTCGATGTCAGAAAAAGTTGGGAATTTTTTCATCCTACTTACATAAAAGCGGTTTAGGGAATGTTTTAAAATATATTTATGCTTCAAAAAGAGGTTTTAGGTTGCATGAGGATTTTTACGAAATAGATGATGTGAGAATTAACGGATCTGAATTGACTTTGGGTAATATTGATAACTTAAAACCCTTCCCTGTTAACGTAGATGAGGAGCTTCTTGTTTATTCTTCGACCATTATATGGACACACTCTACTCCATCTTCAGCAATAAAATTGATTTTAAGGATACCAGTTAGATTTTATTTGGTTAGAGATGGTAGAGATGTGATAAACTCTTTAATTCATGCTACATGTGCAGATGTAGGGAGAAAAGGCTCTATATATAAAATAAAAGAGGTAAATAAAGTTTATGACCGATTGGATATTGTTAGAAGTTATATTGAGAGATGGAATAATCACGTAAGAGATTTTTTAAAGTTTGAAAGACTTTTTATACTCTTAAAGTATGAAAATTTAGTGAATTTCGATAGCGATTTTGTGTTTATTCTGAAACTATTTGGATTAAATGATAGAAAAAATATTGAGTATTTTAAAGAGGTACTGTCGTTTGACAAAATGAAAAAAGAGACCCCTGGGCATTTGAGAAAAGGAAAAAACGGCGATTGGAAAAATTATTTTTCGGAAGTTCATAAAGAAATATTTAAGGAAATAGCAGGTGAGACTCTTATAAAACTTGGTTATGAGAAAGATATGAATTGGTAAATATGAAATCTTTACTCATTCTCGGAACGGGCATTGATCAAATTTTTGGCATAAAAAAAGCAGTAAAGATGGATTTATATACAATTGGTCTTGATGCAAATGCCGAATCTTGTGGTGCTAAATTGGTTGATGAGTTTCATCAGGTAAGCGTTAAGGACTTGAAAGCTGTTGAAAAGTTTGTGAGAAACTATCCAAAGCCCATTGACGGGGTTATAGCCTTTGGCGTTGATATACCTGAAGTTTTAGCAAG
>JAMOPP010000060.1 GCA_027064405.1 Desulfurellales bacterium | reverse complement strand
TTATTTTTCTGGAGTTTAAACCTTCACCTATCAAAAATGTATCATAAACAATGTGATTGTAATACATCACGGGAAACATGTGTGCTTCTATATAAGATTCGTGGCTCATGGAAGAAATAGGAATAACCATCCCTGAGTATAAAAAACCGGGTAAAACAGTTATTACCACAGTCAAAACAAGAGCGACAATCTGTGAACGGGTCACAACGGAAACTAACAGACCTATCGCAAGACTAATTAGAATATAGAGTTCACTTGAAAACCAATATAAGGTAAAACTACCACGAAACGGAACATTAAACAAATAAACGGCAATTAGGAAGAGAATAAAAATATTTAAAGAATGTAAAATAAAAGGTGGCGTCAGCTTTGCAATAAGAAAATCCATTTTACTTATCGGTGATGCATAAAAGTTAAAAATAGTACCTTCTTCTTTTTCTTTAACAATTAAAAGGGCTGACAGAATTGCCGGAGCAATAAGCAAAACAAAACCTATAAGACCGGGGACAATTGCGTCTTCATCACGCATTGCTTGATTGAACAGGCTTCTTGGATTAATATTTATAACATTTGCGGAAATTGAGGCTTTTCGGGCATAACTTTGCAAGTCATCTATAATAACGCCTTCTATATAGTTCTCTATTGTACGGGACCTATTGGGAAATGAACCGTCAATAAACACGCCTATATTCACCTTTTGATTCTTAATAAGGTGTTTTTCAAAAGAGTTGGGTATAATTATGACGGCATCCTTTTTTGCCTGTTTTATAAGTTTAAGCGCTTTACTCTCGCTGATATTTAGCTCGGTTGCATTGAAGTATTTTGAGTGCTTAAATTTTTCTATTAACTCCCTTGAAAGTTTGCTCTGATCATTGTCTATTATTAAAACCCTTGAATGAGTTACATCCAATTTTATTCCGTATCCAAAAAGTACAATAACAATTATAGGAATTGCGTAAACTATGAAAATCATCCGTGTTCTTATTAGTTCTTTAAATTCTTTTAAAATATATGCTTTAATAACCCCTATGTTCAAGTTGCCTCCCTGTAGTATTCCAAAAATATTTCCTCAAAATTGCTGGCCTCAGGGTGTTTTTTGTAAAAATTCTCAACCGTATCGTCTGCAATCTTTTTTCCGTCTTTTAGCAAAACCACCCTATCACAATATTCAGCCTCACTCATGTAATGTGTTGTAATCAATATAGAAATCCCCCATTGTTCTTTTAAAAGTTTAAGTAATTGCCAGAACTGATATCTTGCAATTACATCAATTCCGGATGTGGGCTCATCTAAGAATAAAACAACAGGTTCATGAATAATGGCTGCGGCAATGGAAAATCTCTGGTTTATACCAAGCGGCAGGTCCTTAGGCATAGCATCTAAATAATCTGAAAACCCAAGTTCCTTTCCATATCTTTCAATACGCTTTAAGGCTTCGGAAGCAGGTATCCGGTGTATACTTGCAAAATAGATAAGATTTTCCCTAACACTCATATTTTTATACAGTGCAAAGTGCTGGCTAACATAACCAATCTTTGATTTGAGTTTTTGACGATCCCTGCCGCTTCTTATAGGCTGAGAGAGTAAAGTCAATTCACCTTCGTCAATGGGATAAAGTCCTAAAAGCATTTTAATAAAAGTTGTTTTGCCTGCACCGTTTGCACCAAATAATCCTAAAATCTCATTTCTCTTTAACTCCATATCTATTTTGTCGTCCGCCACAAAATTCCCAAATCTTTTGGTTAATCCCTTTGCTTCCATTACAACAGGAGGTATTTCCAATCTTCTTTCCCTTTTACTAACGGAAATTTTTGTCAGTTTTTTTCTATTTTTTAAAGCGTTTATAAAAAACATATCCTCCAGTGTAGGGTCTTTATGTTCAGACTTTAAAGGCTTCAGACTGTATGTTACATTGTGTAATTCTAAACAATCTGTATCTTCACAGGGTGTTTTTTTATAGACATAGTCACGCACAGAATTCGTAAGTTCTTTTGAAGTGCCGCCTGCTATAATCCTGTTATCATCGAAAAGCAACAACCTATCCATTTTTGATGCTTCCTGCATATATGCGGTGCTAACTATTATTATTGTACCTTCTTCTTTTCTGATATTATCTAAAATTTCCCAGAGTTCTAATCTACTCAGGGGATCAACCCCTGTTGTCGGCTCATCAAGGAGAAGCAATCGGGGTTTGTGTATAAGACTACAAATCAGCGATAATTTTTGCCTCATACCTCCTGAGAGATGTTCCGCCTCCCTTTCTGTAAACCTTGACAAACCAGCCATATGCAAAAGTTTACGCTTGTAAGTTTTAAAGTTTTTGTCCATCTTTATATTGCGAATATCGGCAAAAAAATTTAAATGTTCTTCTACCGTTAATCTATTATATAGAATTAATCCGAGGCCTTGCGGCATAAAACCGATGTATTTTTTAACCTGTTCCGCTTCTTTCGGCGAACGATAAATATATTTATTAAAAGATATTTCTCCCTTAAACTTAATAATTCCGGAAATGGCATGCATAAGAGAACTTTTACCTGTGCCGTCTGCCCCGATAAAACCGACAATTTCCCCTTCTTCGGCTTTAAACGACGCATCTTTTATACCTGTTTTGTTGCCTTTGTATATAACGCTGACATTATTGACATTTAAATTAGCCATATTAAATTTCTGGAATATCCTTTAGCGATTTTGGCAAACCTTTACCGTCTATGGATATAACCCCGATAGCCGGTATTCC
>JAMOPP010000059.1 GCA_027064405.1 Desulfurellales bacterium | reverse complement strand
TTTAATATTTCTACATCTGTTTTTGTTAAGTGTGTTTTGTATCCATAAATATATTTATTTCTATTATTAGCTAGTTCAATAATTGGATCTAAATCTGTTGTAAACCAAAACTCTCCAATGCTCTTTCCTATAGGTGCACCATACAATGCTTGCAATAGTGAACTTTTTCCTATACCATTAACTCCTACTAAAAAAGTAATTGGAAAATTAAATTTTATTTGTAAATTATCTGCAAAATTTTTATATCTTGGAAATCTAATATGTTCTATATATTTTTTAAATACTTTCCTATCTGCATCACTACTAAAAATTTTTTTTAATGACTCCATTTAAATCCTATCAACTATTTTTTTTATACACATATCTATTTCATTTTTAATTTCTTCGCCCCAGAATCTTAAAACAGTCCAACCATTATCTTTAAGTTTTTGAGTCACTTCTTTATCTCGTTCTATATTTCTTTTAATTTTCGATTCCCAAAAGTCAACATTCGTTTTGAAATGTTCACCTTCAAGAAACTTTTTACCATGCCAGAACTCACTATCGCAAAAAATTGCTATTCTCTTACCTTTAAAACAAAAATCAGGTTTACCGAAAACATCGCTACACTGTTTTCTATATCGTAATCCTTTAGACCACATAGCTTTTGCTAATAATTGTTCTATTTGAGTATTCTTATTTTTAATTTTTCGGGCTGTTTTTGAATTCATTACAGTATTATAACCTATCTATATTACAATATAATTATTTGTGTTATTATGTCTTTTTTAATTTCCCCAGCACTCCAACCATCCATCGAGCCAAATCTTCCTTTTTAAGCACCTCATTTCTCTCATGATTTTTGGTAGCAAACCTCAAGGCACTATTCTCTTTATACAAATCTTTTATATCATTAATATTCATTTGCTCATCTACGTAGTGGTGCAAAAATTTATCAAACACCATTTGATTTATAGGCTTACACGAAGAAATCACCCAAGTGCTTGCAGCGCTTCCGGAAGCGTTTTCAAGTTCCAAAAGGCCAACATATACACTGCAATATTGAAATGTTGCCGTAATATACTGTCTTTCTCTACCTGCAATACTGCATCTGGCATACGCTCTGTCAGTTGTTGGATCTATTACCTGTTGCATTTTTTGATTACCGTGAACTATAAGATTTTTTATGCTCCTTTGAGTGGACAAAAAACTCATATATTGAGAAAACTCATCAAAATTATGGGTATACTCTTTTTTCTCCTGTTCTTTTTGTTCATACTCATTGGATATGCGTGTTTTACGAATCTTTTTTTCTATATTTTTCGATGACTCCGTTAAGCTTTGATCCACAACTTCGTTCGCCATTTCCTCTTGATATATTTTCAAAATCTGTGGAATATCTTCACTCGCCACGGTATCTTCTGTGATTTCAATGTTATCAAGACTACTACAAGACTTTCTTTTTGAGCTAACGGTTCTATGTTGTTTTTTTTTGCTTGCACCCTCAGCTTTCAAAATCTCTGTTGTCACTCCAGGTATCTCTTTTTTCACCGTTGGAAGATTTTCAAACTCGTCAATATTAAGAGAACTCACATTGCTTTCTCTTAACACTTGTAATTTTTTGAATCCGATATCAGAGTTATCATCTAAAATTTCATGTACATAAACAATTTTTTTTCCGTTATTCCAAAATTCATGTACTTTTGCTTTTAAAGAAAAGTTCCCATTGGCAGGTAGTTTTGCTTTAATTGGCATATCGTTTGGTAACTTCGAAGTTTTTTCTTGAATATGTTTTACGAAAACATTTATAAAGTTTCCCATCCTTTCAAACATTTGTGTGGCATGCTCGATTGTGGCAAAACGACAGATAAAAGGTGCTTCTGCTTTTGTAACATATTTTGGAATGGTTATTGAAGCTTGAAACCCACCATTATATACTGCGATATATAAATCGTCTAACTTACATCTAAGTGCTGCTTCACGCATAACGGTTGTTCTATAATAGTAATAAATTGCAACTGCATAATGAGGAATAATGATTGTCTCAAATCTATTGTCAATTTTAAAACATGGTGTTTTTCTGGCATCATTCAAATAGGTTCTTTTCCAGCCCAAAAGCTCAACGATTTTGTCTTCATCTATCAATTTATCGAGAATTATATCTTTGTCAATTATCTTATGCCGGGAAAGATCAATTTGTTTTTTAGTTATTAGCAGATTGCTCTTGCTTTTTTTATCTTGCTTACCATTTTTATATGGTTGATGAAATCGAAATTTTGTAAAGAAAAGTTCAGGAGAGAGGTGCACATCAAAAAATTTATTTTTTGTAATGTTTTTAACAGCTACTTTAAACATAGAGTTGCCGTAATCTTCATAGTCAATTTTTAAACGAAGTGGCATCAAAAACATAAAAGTATCATCTTTATTCTGTGTCATAAACTCAGGAATGATACTGTTTGTTTTTTTCATCTTGTTATCTCATTCTCAAACTTTAGTGTGCATATTCTCGTACTTTAATGAACATTCTCACACTTTATTGTTTTTTGCAGCCATTCTAATGTAAATATGCAATATCTCAATAGCTGCCGGTGTAATTCCGCTGATATTCATTGCAGCTTGAAGTGTTGGAGGATTAAAGGTTGCAAGCTTTTCCTGAACCTCTTTTGAGAGTCCGCTGACTATTGTAAAATCAAATCCTTCTGGAATTTTAACCTTGAGATATTTTTTCATTCGCTCTATCTCTAAAGTCTGTTTATCGATATAGCGCGCATATTTT
>JAMOPP010000058.1 GCA_027064405.1 Desulfurellales bacterium | reverse complement strand
ATAAAATTAAAAAATATTTATCACTATCTCATTGGATAAATATCTGGATAGAAGAAAAGACTTTTGAAAATAGTCACTTAAAATCAGTAATAGTTCCATCGGAATTCGTTAAAAATCAGATATTGAGCGTGTTTAATGATTTTGATGATAAAAAAATAAGGCTAATACGAAATGATGTAAATATAGAGAGATTTGATTATACGAAAAGAGACGTAAACGGAGTTGCCTTAAGAAATGAAATGAATATATCGGTCTCTGAGGCTGTTTTTTCTTTTGTTTCTACTAACCACAGACTAAAAGGGCTTGAATATCTGCTTAAAGCGTGTTTTATATTGAAACAAAAAGAGTATGCCTTTAAGCTTATTATCGCAGGAAACGGGAATGCTTCCTATTTTGAAAGAATAATAGATAAATATGGATTGTCGGAGCATGCTAAATGGATGGGTACTGTGAAGGACGTGGAGAATGTATATTATGCAAGCGATTTTCTTGTTTATCCAACGCTTTTTGATACATTTGGACTTGTAGTTTTGGAATCTATGGCTTGTGGTGCACCGGTTTTTTGTAGCAAATATGCTGGTGCTTCAGAGATAATAAGAGATAGGGAATTTATTATTGATAACCCTCAAAATGACAAGGAGATAGCTGAAAAGATGATTTTTGCTTTAAATAATAGGAATCTCTGGCATACTTGGAGAGAAGCTGCTGTAAATACAGCCAAAAAATACTCCACAAATACTTCATCTGCGGAGATAGCAAAAACGATAAATGACATAAAATGAATGCACCTATTCTCTTTTTTTGATATGCACAAGTGCTACGTTTAAAGGCGTTGTATCATTAAAAATGGAGTATCTAATTCAAAATCCTTCTACTGTAAAAAATCTTCAGGAGGAGGCATTGAATACTGTATTATCTTATTCAAGTTTTAACATATTTTCCAATATAGAAAAAATAATAATCAATATATAGTATGCAAAAAATATATTAATTGTAAGTTATAAAATTTATTATCTCGCAAGTCTTTTATTTGACAAATTTTATTTTTCAGAGTATTAACTATTAATGTAACGCTGTTTTTTAAGGAGGTCTATTTATGAGTTCGACATTGTTGGTTATTGTAGGTCTTGTTGTATATATTGTGTTTTATAAGACCTACGGAAAGTTTTTATCCAAATCGGTTGTGGGGATAAGCGACAGAGAGGTTCCTTCAAAAAGACTAAACGACAACGTTGATTTTGTTCCCGCAAACAAATTTGTACTTTTTGGTCACCATTTTGCGTCGATTGCCGGTGCTGCACCGATCGTTGGTCCTGCAATAGCACTTGCCTGGGGATGGTTGCCTGCCATTTTGTGGGTTTGGTTTGGTAATGTGTTTATTGGAGCTGTGCACGATTATTTGTCGTTAATGAGCTCGGTTAGATATGATGGACATTCTATTCAATGGGTTGCAGGAAAGGTTATTAAAAAACGAACGGCATATATATTTTCATGGTTTATACTTTTTGTTCTTATCTTGGTTGTTGCTGCATTTGGAGCTATTCTCGGAGGAATTTTTGTAAAGCAACCTGCTGTTCCAACAGCTTATTTTCTACAAATTGGCTTTGCTTTTATACTTGGATATATAATGTATAAGATGAAGGTTAACTTCGGTATTTCAACTATAATAGCAATTATAATGTTAGCTACATCAATCGTGGTCGCAAATTATTACCCTATACATGCCTCATATAAAGTCTGGATGGTAATATTTTTTGTGTATATTATAATTGCCGCATCAATACCCGTGAATATACTTTTACAGCCGAGAGATTATATGAACGCATGGCTTTTGGTTTTTGGTCTTGCAATAGGTGCAGTGGCTGTAATTTTTTCGTTTAAACCTATGGCTATACCGGCGGTAACAATGTTTTCTCCTCCTGTTATAGCAGGAAAATCTACTCCGTTTTGGCCTGCTATTCCTCTTATAATAGCATGCGGCTCTTTGAGTGGTTTTCATGCCCTTGTTGCCAGCGGAACCACATCTAAACAGTTATCAAGCGAAGTTGAGGGATTGTTTATAGGGTATGGTTCAATGCTTACGGAAGGCTTTTTATCAACACTTGTTATATTATCTATAGGAATTGCAGGAATGGGAATGGTTGCACCTGATAAAGCACATACTCTTGTTTCAAATGCTGCAGCCTTCGGTAATAACTATATACCTGCGATGAAATCGGCAGGGGGACCTGTTGGAATTTTTGCAAAATCTTATGCAACTATATCTTATAGTGTTCTTGGAATACCTAAGTCATTTATGCTTATTCTTGCTGCTATGTGGGTTGCTTCATTTGCTATGACAACTCTTGATACCACGAATAGATTGGCTCGTTATACATTTGCAGAAATTTTTGAGCCCCTAAAGGATAGTGCGAGAGGCGTATATGACCTGTTTACTAATAAATGGGTAGCTTCATTTATACCTGCTGCTATAGGAATAGGATTGGCTTGGAGCGGAGAATGGAAGGTTATATGGCCTGCATTCGGTGCGGCAAATCAGATGCTCGCTTCCATTGCGCTAATTACAGTAACTGCTTGGGTTATGAGGATACAGAAACGCTCAGCTTGGTACATCCTGCTTCCGGCACTTGTTTTGTGGTTTACGGTTACAGTTGCAATGGTTTGGTACTTGATAGAGATTATTCCTGTTTTTATGGCTAAAAGCCCTATTCAAGCCTATGTACTGGCTGCAATGATGTCTATTATGCTTATTTTAAATTTTGTGCTTATTTATGATTTTGTAAGACCTGACAAG
>JAMOPP010000057.1 GCA_027064405.1 Desulfurellales bacterium | reverse complement strand
TTTTTATGTCGCTATTAGGTGCGGCACAAGCACTAACACTAAATAGAATAATAAAAAATAAAACACTTACACCTTTTTTCATAACTACCTCAAAGCCCCCTTGTTTAAAAATATTAAAGGATTTATAGCTACAGCATGCCTCCTTATCTCAAAATGAAGTTTACTACTCTCCATATTGCCTATACACTGATATTTTTTTACTCTACTACCTATCTTTAATCTTGTCAACACTCCTCCATACACACTATAATACCCGTTAAGGTGATTAACAATCACAAGATGACCATATCCCGGAAGGCGACCTATATAGTCTATTTTACCTCCATAGATTACCCTTACGCAGCTTCCTTTTGAAGCTTTTATATCTATACCGTCATTTCGGGTATAGACCTTGAATAAAGTATCATATTTTTTTCCAAAAGTGTCAACAATTTTACCTCTTACAGGCGGATTAATTCTGTTTTTTAAAGCCTTAAACTCCCTCTCTACGGTTTTAATATCAACAGTCTGTTGTTTTTTTACACTAACAATATGCCGTTTTTTTCTTTTTTGTTTTCTTTTAAGTGCCTTAAGTCTTTCGATTCTTTCTTTTTTTATTATGTCGCTCAGTACTGACCTTAATTTTTCCTGCTCCTTTTGAAGTGTTGCAATCTCATTCAAATATACCTTTTTTTGCCTTGATGCTTTTTTTGCAAATGCAGTAAGCTGTACATTTTCCTTCTTTAAATCCCTTTCCTGTTCTTTAATATTTTTTAGTATATTGACCTTTTTCTCTATCAAAGCATTCAGGCTTTCTATTCTTGATTTTAAATAACTTCTTCTTGATACATATTTTTTAATTTTGTCCTGCATATACAGACCTATAAAGTTATTCATATATTCATACCAAATACCTTTTTTATAGTATCTGCTGATTTTTGAATATTTATAATATTCCCTAAGCTCTTTATAAAGCTGCTGTTTTTGAAACTCAAGCGTATAGCTTACGGATACAACATCTTTTTTTAGAAGCGTTATCTTACGATTTAAAATTTTTAACCCGCTTTTTTTATGTTTTATATCACTCTTTATTTTTGCTATTTTTTTGTTTGTTAACTCTATTTTTTTTGTTAAAACTTTATATTGTAGTCTAAGTTTAATGTAATCGCTTTTTTTTGACTCCAAAGCACTGTTTAGGGTTTTTATTTTTTTTTCAACAAAAGATTTATTTAAACCAAAACAGTCTATGCTAAAAATGAAAGTGAGAAGAAAAACAAAAACAAATTTATACTTTTTCATCTTTAAAAATAAAAACAAAAGCAGATGAGAAGAATGTAAACAAAAATCCCACAGACAGGTTTAGAATAAATGTAGTTTGAAGCGAGCTTTTGAAAAGCTCCTTATTTATGTATTGAATATTTGCATATTTATCGTAGAGAAAATATACGGCAATAATGAAAAATACGGAAAAAATAGACGCAAAAACAGTTGTTGACATAGTATTCCGCAAGAAAATACCAAAAATTTTACCTCTTTTTATGCCAAAAAACTTTAAGGTATCGAAATCTTCCTTGTTATAATAGTACAAAATAGTTGTAATTGACAAAAAAACAACAAATTCGACTGCATATAAAATGGAAATTATAATCTTGGAAAACATCAGAACATTTGAATGCACGGTTTCCATATCTTGCAAAAATTTTTTCGGAAAGCGAACATCGTCAACGGATTCCCTTTGAAGTGCACTTTTTTTAAAGTTTTTGAAATTGACTAAATTTGTGGCGTTGGGCTCAAAGAAAATCTCCAATGAGTAGGGAAAGGGATTTTTGTTGAATAGACTTTTATTTATGGAAAATTTACCGACCATATCATTGAAAGCCCTATCTTTATCTATTAATTTTACATTTTTAACATTGGGATTAAGTTTAAAATCATTAGACACACGATTAACAATATTAAGGTTTGTATTTAAATTAAAAAAAACATACATAGGGATATTGGATTTTTTCTGAACAACATGCTCATCAACGGCAAAAAAGATGCTCATTAGTACACTCATAGTCAGAATAAATGCCACAACAACAAAAAAAAATGCCATACTTATACTATTTTTTTTCATTTAAATTCACATCCAATACTTTAAATGATTCATCAAGATTTTTTTGAGAAGCTATTAAAAATGTTATACCGCGCTCTTTATTTAAATATTTAAAAAGATTCAATACTTTGGTTTTATATTCGTCGGATAAATACCTAAGAGGCTCATCGGCAAGCACCAAAGGAAAATTAAAAATCACGCCCCTTGCAATATTTACCAAAGATTGTTCGCTTAGGGATAATTCATAGGGATATTTATCAAGCAGGTGACTAATTGACAAAATTTCAATCACATCATCTGAAAAGTACAAATCCCTTTTTGTCATCTTTGTTATAATATACAGATTGTCTTTGACGCTTAAACCCTTAATCAATCTTATGTCTTCAAAAATAATACCAAGATAACGCCTTAAAAATATAACAGCCGAATATTTTAACTCAGACACACTTGTATCAAAAACACGAATGAATCCGTTGTCTAATTTAACAGCACCATAAATCATCTTTAAAATCGTACTCTTACCCGACGACTGAGGTGCAATTATTTGATTTATGCTATTTGCCGAAATTCTAAAATTCACATTATTTAATATCTTTTTTTTGCCGAAACTTTTATTAACTTCTATAAATTCAACCAAGCTTCTTTTTTATCCTTTCCGCTACAGATTCTTTTGTAAAACCGTATTTGCAGAACAGATCATCCTTCGTTCCAGACTCTCCGAAAACATCCTCCAAGCCTATTTTATGGATTGCGACAGGATTGTTCTCTGACAAAAATTCACTTACAGCTCCGCCAAGCCCGCCTATAACCGAATGCTCCTCAAGCGTAAATATTTTTGATACATTTTTACTTAATGTAAAAATAGTTTCTTCATCAAGCGGCTTAATGGATGGAGAATTAACAACCGCAACACTTATACCCTCTTTTTCAAGCAGTTTTGCAGCTTCAAGTGCAATGTAACTCATCATTCCACAGGCTACAATAGCCGTATCGCTTCCCTCTTTTAAAATTTTTGCCTTTCCAAGTTCAAATTTATCATCAATGCTTGTTAAAATGGGGGATTTTGCCCTTGAGGTTCTAATATACAATGGTCCTTCAATCTCCAACGATGCTTTTACAGCAAGAAACGCTTCATTGTAATCACACGGAACAACAACCTTCATATTGGGCAAAGAACGCATAAGAGCGATGTCCGCAACCGATTGGTGAGAGCCGCCATCTTCTCCGACACTGATACCCGAATGAGAACCACACAAAACAACATCAAGATTTTGATAACATATTGATTGTCTAATTGGTTCAAAAGCTCTGCCTGTCACAAAAACGGCAAAAGAAGAAGCGTAAGGTTTTAAACCGGAAAGCGCCATTCCGGCAGCCGTACCCACCATACTTGACTCAGCTATACCCATATTAAAAAATCTTTCAGGATATACCTTCTTAAAATCCGCAGACTTTGTTGAGCCGGATAAATCCGCATCAAGCACAACAACTTTTTCATTCTTACCTATTTCAATCAGAGCCTTGCCATAGGCTTCTCTTGTAGCTTTCATTTCCATTATTTTAACTCCTCCAAAGCTCTTTTAAGCTCATCGTCACTTGGCGCAACACCGTGATATTCAACCTTATTTGCCATAAAAGAAACACCCATACCTTTTACCGTCCTTGCTATAATAGCGGACGGTTTTAAGACATTTCTTTTTGCTGTGGTTAATGTGTCAAGCAAACTTTTGTAGTTATGTCCGCCTATCTCAAATGTTTTAAAATTAAAAGCGTCAAATTTATCCTTTAAAGGATAGATATTCATAACATCGGAACATTTACCGTCTATCTGCAGTCCGTTATTATCAACTATGACTATCAAATTTGATAGCTTGTAGTGTCCGGCTACATTTAACGCCTCATAAACCAAGCCTTCGTCCATCTCACCGTCACCTACAATACAAAAAACCTTATATTTTTTCTTTAAAACCTTTGCCGCAAGAGCCATTCCTACAGCTTGGCTTATACCGTTTCCCAAAGAACCGGTTGCAGCATCAATACCGGGAAGCTTTTTCGAGTCCGGATGACCTTGAAGAGGGCTTCCGAGCTTTCTCAAACTCCAAAGCAAATCCCTTTCAAAATAACCGGCTTTCGATAAAACGGCATAAAGAGCAGGGCACGCGTGTCCCTTTGATAAAACAAGCCTGTCTCTCTCTTCATCCTCAGGATTATGTGGGTCATAGTTCATAATTTTACCAAAGTATAGGGCAACAAGTATATCGGTCACACTTAACGAACCTCCGCTGTGACCACTGCCTGATTTATTAAGCATTACTAATATATCTCGTCTCACCTCTTTGGCAATCTGTTCCAAACTTTCAATATCACTCATAACTTCTCCCTATCTTTTAAATACAAAAACATATCGTCAAAAGTAGATTTTTCGGGTATATCGGTCTTGTAACCGCACGATTCTATATAGTCTTTTGTTGTTTCACCTATTGCAATAATATTTTTAATTCTTTTAATTATCTTATCGCCGAACACCTCTTTTATATGCCAAAATGTTGACGGGGCACTAAATAATCCATAATCAAAATCAATATCATAGTCAAAATTATATATATTTTTAGGTATTACATTTTCATAGACCGGTATAACCTGTATATTTTCCATATCATCATATGCATGGGTGTGTTTTTTTGCGCTAATAACGGCAACATCTTCTTTATCCTTTAAAAATTCAGCTGCATCCGCAGAATAAAACTTTTCCGGAACAAAGTTCATATACAAGCCCCTGCTTTTCAAGACTTCCGCTGTTTTTGAACCTATAGCCGCTATTTTCTTATCGCAAAAGTACCTTATTTTAACCCTTGCAAGAAAAAATTCTACGGCTCTTTTACTCGTAAATACAACCCATTTATAGTTATCGTCAATAACAAAATCAATCGGTTTAAAATCTATGGATTCCATAGGATAGATATCAAAAATATCATCATACTTTTCCGTATATTTTATCAAATCCTGTCTATTTGCACTGAATAAAACCTTCTTACGCCGTTTTTCTTGCGCATATTCTATCTTTAAGTCCGGCACAATATTATTTTTATTGGTTATTAACACGGATTCCGAGTTTTTAACAACTTGTTGACATTTAAGCATAAATTTTTTATGAACACCCTCTTCAAATTTTACATCTTCCGTAAAATACGGGAAATATCTTAAACTTACATTGTTGGATATTTTAACAATCATATTGCACCTCTTACATATTTTACACAATCATCAACAGCCTCTTCAAAACTATCCGAACAGACCTGAAAATGTATAACCTTTTCAATATTATCTATTACGCCGTATGCAACATTCATACAGTATTTATTATTTTGAAAATAAGCATAGGCACCTATCGGATAATTACACGAGGCGTTTAGTTCTCTTACAAATTGCCTCTCTGCGGATACACACATCCTTGTATGCTCATCCTCTAAAAAAGAGAGTTTCTCTCTCATTTCATCGTTTTTTAAAAATTGAACGGCAACAACCCCCTGTCCTGCCGAGGGCACAATATCAATATCATACATATAGGATTTATTAAATATACCCAACCTCAAAAGCCCCGATTTTGATACCACTATTGCATCAACTTCGCCTCTTTCCAATTTTTTTAAACGGGTATCAAGATTACCCCTTAGGCTCACAAAATTTAAATCCCTTCTTTTTGAATAAATTTCAAATTGCCTTCTTAAGGATGTTGTTCCCACCGATGCACCACTTGGTAAATTTGACAAATCACCCTTATGAGAAACCAAAACATCTTTGTATGAATCCCTTTTTAGAAATAAAAAATCAAAATCTTCCAAGTCAAAAACGGTTACATCTTTTAAACTATGAACTGCAATATCTATATTTTTATCAATCAGTTGTTTCTCTATCTCTTTTGTAAAAAGACCTTTTCCGCCAAATTGATAAAGCGGCTTGTCTTTTATCACATCACCGGTTGTCTTAATTTTTATAATTTCACTCGTAATGCCGTGATTTTCAAGCTTATCTTTTACAAAAGATGCCTGCCACAGTGCAAGTGCAGAGCCCCTTGTACCTATCTTTAACTGTTTTCCGAGAAAAAGCATTTAACTTCCTTTTTGGAAACCTCTATCTTAAAAATCCGCTTCAAAAGCTCTATATACATATCACCCTCCGGATGTTCTGCAAAAAGCCTTATATTGTTTGTAGGCTCGTGAAGTACCTTGTTTAGAAGTGATTTTGTTAAATTATCCACGCCCTCTATTATTTCATCGTTAAGATTGTCTGCATACTTTTTTCTAAATTTTGCAACTTCAATATTTCTTACTCTTTCTGCAGTATATCTAAGCTGTCTTGCAACCTCATCGTAATCCAAGGAATCCACATACTCTTTATATGCTTCTACCTCTTTATCTATTAACTTTTCGGCTATAGATGCCTGTTTAATTCTTGAGTGTTTGGAATTTTCCACAATACCCTTTAAATCATCAAGCAGTATCAATTTTACATTTTCCAAATTTTCAATTTCTTTTTCCGTATCCTGTGGCATAGCCATATCCACAATAATAAGTTTTTTGTTTAAAGGGATATACTCTTTTAACAAAATCGGCTCTTTTGACGCTGTGGATGTTATTATAATATCTACATTACCAATTTCTTTTTTTATATCTTCAATTTTGATAGCCTTAGCGGAATATGTATCCGCAAAGCTTTGAGCTTTATCGATAGTTCTGTTTGCAATAATTGATATCTTGGCTTCTGCTTTTGAAAAATGTTCAGCGGCAAGACGGTTGATTTCACCAACACCCACAATAAGCACCTTTTTAGAATTTAAATCGACAATCTGTTTTACCTTTAACAAAGCTGCATAAGCAACGCTGATAGCACCTTTTGCAATATCTGTTCTACTTCTTATTATTTTTGCAGAATGAAAAGTCCTGCGCATTATTCTATTGATTGTCGAGCCACTTGACATAAATTCAACAGACCATTTATAAGCTTCCTTTAGCTGTCCTAAAATTTGAGGCTCTCCTATAACCATAGAATCAAGCCCTGCGGCAACCCTAAACATATGCCTTACGACATCGGTACTATGTTTAATATAAACTATATTCGAGAGATTATTTATGTCTATCTTTGAATATTCAGATAAGAAATTCAATATACTATCGTCTATATTAAAATCGGAGACAAGCAGAATTTCAACTCTGTTGCAGGTGGAAAGTATCATAACCTCTCTGACACCCTTAATAAGTCTTAATTTTTTAAGGTATATTTCTATCTCATTCTCTCTAAAAGACAACCTGCCTCTTATTGTTTGGTCTGAAAATTTATGATTTGTGCCTATAAGGGTAATAATTCTTTCTTTCATCTCTTTCTTTCTATTGAATAATCGGCTATTGCCGTTAAATACTTTTTATATTTGCTTTTTGGCAAAAATTCTATTGCACATTTTGCTTTTTCACTGAATTCTTCAGCCTTTTTTATAGCTGTCGCAACTCCGTTTTCTTTGACACTTCTATCTATTTTTTCATATAGCAAATCATCCTGTTTGTCAAAATATGCCTTAATCATTCCGGATAAATTATTATCATTATTTTGAGCGTACAGAACAGGGAGCGTTATTTTACCCTCTTTTAGGTCACTGCCCACATCTTTACCAAGTGTTTCAATATCAGAATCATAATCCAAACAGTCATCTTTAATCTGAAATGCAAAACCTAAATTTTTGCCGTACTCCTTGAATGCTTCTATGTATTTATCATCTCCCAATACAGCTCCGCTTATGCTGCTTGCCTCTATTAAAACAGATGTCTTTTTGTATATAATATCGTAATAATCATCTTCACTTAAAGACGGATTAAAAGCATTTTCAAGCTCCTGCAATTCACCCTCGGTTAAAAGATAGGCTGCTTTTGATATTGTATCGGCTATTCGTGCATCAAAAGACAAAACTTCATTAAAAGCCAACGAATAAAGATAATCTCCGCCAAGTACAGCCGATTTTGTGCCAAAAACCTTGTGAGCAGTAGGATTTCCCCGCCTCGTTAGCGCTTCATCTATAATATCATCGTGCAATAAACTTGCCGTATGGATTAATTCTACTATTGAACCAACCCTTAAAGCCGCGTTAATATCTTTGTAGCCTAAAGCTAAAGCAGTGTATAGAACTATCAAAGGTCTAAGTCTTTTACCTGAACCTATCACCTGTTTATATACATCATTAGTCAAATTACACTTCGGACGCATTATTAAGGATAGGGTTTTATTTACACTTTCAATGTCTTTTTTTATTTCATTTTTCAGTATCAGATTCATTTTGTTCCTTAGATACAACTATACTTACAACAATATCATTATCATCAAGGTTAATTAATTTAACACCCTTCGCAGTCCTTCCAACTACATTTATATCCTTTGCTTCAAGTTTAATAATTTTGCCGTTTTTACTCACAACCATAACATTATCTTCTTCATTTAGGGTTAAACTGCCGGCAACATTATCCATCTTATTCAACTTTATACCTATTACACCCTTGCCGCCTCGTTTAATTTTTCTTACCTTATCTATTTTAATCAGTTTTCCCATACCCTTTTCCGTGACAAATATTATTTTAGTATGTTTTTCTTTACTGAAGCTGTCTGCAGAAACAACTATATCGTTCTTGGACAAATTAATTCCTTTTACACCGGCTGCTGTCATACCCATATTTCTAACTTCACCTGTACTAAACTTTATAATCATACCTCTTCTTGTCGTAATTACAATATCATCTTCATCGCTTACGCTAAATACCCTGACAAGAGAATCCTGTTCATTTAATTTTATAGCAATCTTTCCATTTGTTTGAATGTGATTAAAATTGTCTATCAGAGAGCGTTTCACAACCCCTTTTTCGGTAACAAAAAACAGGCTTGTAGTTTCAGTAAAAGGTAGTATGGTTTTTATCTGTTCACCAGGCTGAAGTTTAAGGAGATTTACAATAGCCTTTCCTCTTGCCGAAGGAAGAAGGTTTGGAACATTGTATGCTTTTAACTGATAAACCCTTCCTGTATTGGTAAAGCATAAAAGCGTACTCAAACTCCTTGTTAAAAACAGATCCGTAACATAATCATTATCGGAAAAACTTGAAGCCATTCTGCCTTTTCCACCTCTATGCTGAGTTGAGTAGACATCACCGGAGACAGCTTTAATATAACCTTTTTTAGAAAATGTTATAACAAGCTCTTCATCTTTAATCATATCTTCAATATCGATATTTTTAAGGCTTCCTGCTATTTCGGTTCTTCTTTTATCGCCATAGCTGTCTCTTACATAATTCAGCTCATCCTTAATAACGCCTTTTAAAATCTCTTTATTGGATAAAATACTCTCATAGTATGCTATATCTTTAATCACATTTTCATATTCATCTATAATTTTCTGTTTTTCCAGAGCAACAAGTCTTGCAAGCCTCATATCCAAAATTGCCTGAGTCTGCTTATCACTTAACTTGAACCGCATTTTAAGTTTTAACTTAGCTTCATTTGAATCTTTTGATGCTCTTATAATAGATACAACTTCATCTATATTATCGAGCGTAATTTTCAAACCTTCAAGTATATGAGCTCTATCTTTTGATTTATTAAGCAAATAAGCGGTTCTTCTTTTTACAACATCAATTCTGTGTTTTATAAATACGCCTATTGCATCTTTAATATTTAGAAGTTTTGGAACATTATTTACAAGGGCAAGCATATTGATACCGAATGTAACCTGCATATTTGTGTATTTATAAAGCTTATTTAATAAAACATCAGGCTGAGTATCTTTTTTTAGCTCTATAACAATTCTTATTCCTTCTTTATTTGATTCATCCCTTAAATCGGAAATACCGTCTATTCTTTTATCCTTAACCAAATTTGCTATTGATTGTATCAGTAAAGATTTATTAACCTGATAAGGAAGTTCATAAACAATTAAAGCGTCTCTATTTTTTATTTTTTCTTCCTTTACCCTCGATCTTATCTGAACCTTTCCCATACCTTTTTTATAAGCTTCTTTAATGAGCATATCATCGGAACATATACCACCTGTAGGGAAATCAGGTCCTTTTATATATTTCAATATCTCTTCAATATCAACTTCTCCGTCACTTTCAAGGTATAACAAGGATGCGTCTATAATTTCATTAAGATTATGAGGAGGAATATTTGTAGCGAAACCAACGGCTATACCGCTTGAGCCGTTCATTAAGAGATTTGGTATAATAGCAGGTAAAACGGCGGGTTCACTCATAGAATCATCGTAGTTGGATATAAAATCGACACTATTTTTGTCTAAATCTTGCAACATCTCTTGAGCTATCTTGGAAAACCTTACCTCTGTATATCTCATTGCAGCCGGAGAATCTCCATCAATTGAACCAAAATTTCCCTGCCCGTCAACCAATGGATAGCGCATAGAAAATTCCTGGCTCATTCTAACAAGTGCATCATAAACAGCCATATCACCATGGGGATGGTATTTACCTATAACATCACCTACAACTCTTGCACTTTTTTTATAGGGCTTACTGTGGTCGAGGTTTAATTCTTTCATTGCAAATAGAATACGCCTATGCACCGGCTTTAAACCGTCTCTTGCATCAGGTATTGCACGACCCACAATAACACTCATAGAGTAATCAAGATAGGATTGTTTCATCGTATCTTCTATATCAATAGGTGTTATATTTTTATCATTAAAAAGATCCTTCATTTTAACCCCTTATACATCAAGATGTTTCACAAATTTGGCATTTTCTTCAATAAAATCACGCCTTAAATCAGCCCTTTGACCCATAAGCATATTAAATATCTCGTCGGCCTTTGCGGCATCGTTGATTGTTATTTTAAGCATATTTCTCTGTTTTGGGTCCATAGTTGTTTCCCAAAGTTGCTCCGGATTCATTTCACCGAGACCTTTATATCTTTGAATTTCCAAACCCTTCTTCGCTCTATTTTCAATAAAATTAATCATCTCTTTTATAGTTTTAAACTCCTTTTTTTCTTCTTTTACAATAGCTTTAAACGGAGGTTCTCCAAGCATATTATTGGCAGGAGTATACTTCTTGGTAAGATTAAATTCATGAGAGATAAAAAAATCTCTATTTACAAACATTTCCTTATTCTCATTATCAACTACATACTTAAACACAATAGCTTCATTCTCTTCCTCTATTTCTTCTATGGAAATTTCAGAATTTTTACTTAAACATTGATTAATCTTTTTCCGTAAAAACGGTAAATCCGATAAATCATCATAAGAAACAGAAATTATAGCCAGACATCTTATAATTTCTTCATTACCATATTTATGAGACAGCTTATCTATCATATTTTCGTAGATAAGAAGATTATTTACAACTTTTTTGAACTCCTCTTTAGACATAGTTTTTGAATTAATCAAAGGTGTAAAATTTTCAATACCCTTATTAATTAAAAACTCTTTCATCCTTTTTTCATCTTTTATATAAAAATCCTTCTTACCTATTCTGCACTTATACAAAGGTGGTTGAGCTATATAAATATAACCCATATCAATCAATTCTTTAAAATATCTAAAAAAAAGTGTTAAAATAAGCGTCTGGATATGACTTCCGTCAACATCGGCATCTGTCATAATAACAATCTTGTGATATCTTACATCCTCTATATTAAATGAGTCCCCTATTCCGCCACCAATTGCCGTTACTATGTTTTTAATTTCTTCACTTGTTAAAACCTTACTTATATTTGTTTTTTCAGTATTTAAGATTTTACCCTTTAAAGGTAAAATAGCTTGACACACCCTATCCCTCGCCTGTTTTGCACTTCCTCCTGCTGAATCTCCCTCAACTATAAATAACTCTGTTTTTTCAGGGTCTTTTTCTTGACAATCAGCTAATTTCCCGGGCAGACCTTTTGTTTCAAAAACGGTTTTTCTTCTCACAAGCTCCCTTGCTTTCTTTGCTGCTTCCCTTGCAAGATAGGCTTTTTGAACTTTTTCTATTATAATTTTTATAACCTTGGGGTGTTCTTCAAAATATTCACTTAGTTTTTCATAAAGATTTGTCTGTATGATATTTTGAATATTGGTATTAACAAGTTTTGTTTTTGTCTGACCTTCAAATTGAGGATCCGGTAAAGTAACGGAAAGTATTGCAATAGTCCCTTCTCTTATATCCTCTCCTGAAAAAACCGTATCATTTTTAAGTATATTATTCTTTTTTATATAATTATTTACAACTTTTGTTAATACGCTTTTAAATGCCGAAAGATGAACCCCGCCCTCTATTGTATTGATTGAATTTGCAAATGTATAAATCAAGGAATTGTAAGAATCGGTATAAACCAATGCAAGTTCAACCGATACATCTTCACAGGATATATAAAAATATATAGGTTCTTCAAATAATTTTGTTTTATTTTTACTTAGATAATTTATAAATGAAATTATACCGTCTTTATAATAAAAGGTCTCTTTTTTATCATTTCTTCTATCAAATAAAGATATCTTTAAGCCTTTATTTAAAAATGCAAGCTCTCTTAATCTTTTTGAAAGTATTTCAAAATTAAACTCTGTTGTTTCAAATATCTCTCTATCCGGTAAAAAAGTAACAGAGGTTCCGTTTTCTTTTGTTTTACCTATATTTTTTAAATCACTCACAGGAATACCTTTTTGAAACTCCTGTGTATAAATATTACCGTCTCTTTTGATTTCTACAGTCAGGTTTTCAGACAGAGCGTTTACAACACTTATTCCTACACCGTGTAAACCGCCTGAAACTTTATAACTTTTATTGTCAAATTTTCCTCC
Source organism: Desulfurellales bacterium (assembly GCA_027064405.1). Classification (GTDB taxonomy): domain Bacteria; phylum Campylobacterota_A; class Desulfurellia; order Desulfurellales; family Hippeaceae; genus JAMOPP01. Next base: position 1,928 of record JAMOPP010000057.1, on the reverse strand, counting down.
TGCGTGCAGGGTTGTTAAAACCAGTGTTACAGCCGGTATTTTTTCTTCAGGATGAATATCAACAGGAATACCTCTTCCGTTATCTATAACCGTTATTGAATTGTCTTCGTTGATATATACCTCTACTTCCGTACAATAACCGGCCATTGCTTCATCTATTGAGTTATCAACAACCTCATACACAAGATGATGTAAACCTTCAATGGATGTTCCGCCTATATACATAGCAGGTCTTTTTCTTACTGCATCCAAACCCTTTAAAACTTTAATACTATTAGCTTCGTAATCCTTCAATCTTAAAACCTCTTTATAGATATATAGTGTTTATATTGTCGTCTAAATAATAGCCCAGCGTTGTTAAAAAAATCTGATTAGTCATATTTCCCAATATTTCTTTTGTAACCCTTTTAGCTTTATTATCTAAATCCCCTTCCAAATCATCTATTAAAATGATCGGTTTTTCGATTGTATTGTAATATTTTACTATACTCATTACAATACAAAACAGTGCTATCTTCTTTTCACCCGAAGAAGAATAGCTAAATATATCTTTTTCGTCAAGAAATATATTGACTTTATCTTTATTTAAGGAAAATTGTATTCTTCTTTTAAGTATTTCATTTTTAAATACATCTTGATTTAATTCCTTGATTTCATAACTTATATTAATTGTTTTATCTGAAAATAATTTAAACATATTCTGAATATTCTTGTTAATAATTTCCGTTGATATTTTTCGTTTTTGAGAAATTTTATCTACTATACTTACAAGTTTTTTATTAATTACGAATAATGCATCCTTGTCTATCTTTGAATTGGCAAGAATACTCTGTTTTATTTTTATTATTTTCCTATATTCGAGTAAATCATTTAAAATCTCTCTATCTTTTATAAAACTGTTTTTATCTATTAAGGAAAAAAGGTATTTTTTGTTTTTAAACGATATAAAGGATTCGATTGAAAATATTATTGAATAGAAGTTCTTTTTAAATTGCACGGTATTAACCTTTTTGGAATTAATTTTTGCAATTTTTTTATTTTTATAAATCTCTATATATATATTGTTTTTTAAATTATCATAATTTCTAACTAATGAACTTAGAAATGTTTTTTGATTTTTGTCTTTTTGTAGAAATTTATTATTTTTACTGAAGGAATGTCCGTTTAAAATAATAAATATAGCCTCTATAAGATTTGTTTTACCGCTTGAATTATCTCCATAAATAATATTAAAATTATCGAACTTGAAATTTGTGTTGCTTAAATTTTTAAAATTATTCAAATAGAGATTTTCGATAAACATTTTATTGTGTTGTGATTGGTGTCATAAGATAATTATAAATATATTCATCATCCTGGGATTTTAACATTATAGGTTGTTCGTTATTTTTATAATATACTTTAATATTTTTTATTTCTGTTTGCGATAAGAAATCTATAATGAATTTTGAATATAGGTTTATTTTAATATTATTGTCACTATTTTTATCTATTATTTCAACACTGTCTGTTGATTCTTCACCTTCACTGTTGATTGATGTTATTATTAATTTATTATCGTTGGTGTTAATAAATAGCTCTACTTTACTGTCCGGATTTGTTACAGATACTCTTTTAATGGCATTAAGTGTTTCTTTTCGATTTATTTCAATAATGTTATTATTTTCATCATAAAGTATTTCCGTGTAATCCGGAAATTTTGATTTTATTAATTTTGATTTTATTAATTTGTTCTCTTTTTTTATTTCTAATGAGTTGTGTGTTTTATATAAATCAACCGTTTCTTCAAAATTTATTTTTGTGATTAATGAAGCTCCGTCGTTTTCTATAAGAAATTTATCTGTTTTTTCTTGGTTTTCTATGTTTGTTATTACATTTATTAATCTAAAATGATCGGTAGCTGTAGCCTTTAATTGGTTTTTTTCTAT
>JAMOPP010000056.1 GCA_027064405.1 Desulfurellales bacterium | reverse complement strand
AGTCTCATCATTTAAAATTTTTATCTTTTTATCCTTGTATTTAATTGATATTTTTCCGTTGCTAAGCTTATTCATAAAATGAGGCTTAACCCTGTAACCCCCGTTTGCTATTACGCTATATGCCCTTGCAATTTGTATGGCAGTTACTCCGATTCCCTGACCAAAAGCCATATTTGCAAGTTCCAATTTACTTATACTTAGAATATCTTTAACAATGCCTTTAGATTCCGACACGGTATCAATCTTTGTTTTTTCTCCAAAACCGTAAAGCATCAAATACTTGTAAAATGTTTTAGCCCCCAGTTTAATAGCTATCTTTGCACTTCCTATATTGCTCGATTTAACAAAAACATTATCAAAACTCAATATTTTAAACCTGTGTACATCATGTATAATTTTATTACCAATTCTAAATCTTCCTTTTTCACAGTTTATCAGTTCATTTCCTTTAAACTTTTTAGAATTTAAAGCGGCGGAAAGAGTGACAAGTTTAAAAATACTTCCGGGCTCAAAAACATCTGTAACAGCTCTGTTTTTTATATATTTGTATTCGTAGGAGTAATATCTATTGTTGTTATAAAAGGGATAAGAGTCCATTGCAATAACTGCGCCATTGTTGGGATTCATTACAACAACCATACCGTAATCCGCATTATACCGCTCAATCGTATTGTAAAGATTGATATGAACAAAATCCTGTATGTCTTTGTTTATTGTTGTGTACAGGCTGTAGCTATTCTTAGAGTTTGCCACTTTTTTATCTTTAAAAATATCCAACTTAACCCTTTTTTTTGTTGCAGAGCGTTTTAGATAGTAATTATAATATTTCTCAAGCCCTTCAATACCTTTTCCGTCCCTATCACAAAAACCAATAATATGAGCCGAGTATTCGCCGTCGGGATAGTATCTCTTGTATCTTTTAATTAATCCAAAAGCCCTCGGAACAAATTTATAATTAATCTCGTTATAGTCTTTATAGCTTATATTTCTTATTATAACGAAATAATGTTTATTGCCGTTTTTGTATATCTTTTTTATGATAGCGTTTTTGTCTATATGAAATTTATTGGAAAGATAAGAAAAAAATTGAGCGTATTTTTCAATACTGTTTTTGTTATTTTGCATATCGTATATATAGGTTTTGGGATCAACAAACATATCGTAAACCTTATAATTTAGAGCCATAGGTCTCTGTTTGGAATCGTATATTGCACCTCTTTTCTCTTCTTCTATTATAATTTTAGTAATTCCTCTATTGTACTTCGACAAATATTTATTATGGTGCACAATCTGTATATTAAAAACCTTAATAAGAGCTATTAAGAACAGTATAAAAAAGATGAATATAAAAAAATTGTAGCGCGTTCTGTTCAATGCACTATTTTTATATTGCGGGCTTTGGCAAATATAAGATTTTTGCCTTTTGAATTTAAAATAATGTTATTCGAACTTAATAATTTATTTTCAGAGTACTTTAGATTTTCAAAATCAACGCTCATTTTTTCAAGTTGAGCCTGTTTCATATTGATTAAATGTTTATCCAATGCTATGTTGTAATTAATATAACTTACAAAATACATAAGAAAAGCGATAACTATAGAAGCACTTAATGGAATAATTTTTATGGAAATATGAGCTGTGTTTAAATCTTCTTTTGTATTGACAACCTTTCCCGCAACATTTTCTGCATAATCGATCATACAGCATCCCCTTCTTTATTAATTTTAACAACACACCTTAATTTGGCACTTCTTGCTCTTCTGTTATTTTGAATCTCCTCCTCATTAGGGTATATCGGCTTTTTGTTTATTAATCTTAAAACCTGTTTATGTTTGTATTCTCGAAATATGTTTTTCACAATCCTATCCTCAAGTGAATGAAACGATATAACACATAAGACACCTTCGTCTTTCAACATTTCAATAGCACAAATCAGACCCTTTTTAAGATATTCAAGTTCGTTATTAACAACAATTCTCAGAGCTTGAAAGGTTTTAGTGGCAGGATGTATTTTTTTATAAAAATTTTTAGGTATAGCCAAAGTAACAATATTCGCAAGTTGTTTTGTTGTTGAGATAGGTCTGCTACTAACAATTTTCCTTGCTATCCTTTTTGAAAATCTCTCCTCGCCGTAAGTTTTTAAAATATCCGCTATATCTTCTTCATCCCAAACATTTACTATATCGTAAGCCGTCAGTTGACTTTCTTTATCCATTCTCATATCCAAAGTTCCATTATGTAAAAAAGAAAAACCCCTATCCGGTGTATCTATTTGGTAAGACGAAACACCTATATCCATAATTATGCCGTCAACCTCACTTATGTCAAGTTCGTGGAGCTTATTCAAACTGTCAGAGTAATCACTATGAACCAAAATTAGACGATCTCCATAAACGGTTTTCAGCGTTTTTTGAGCATTTTCAATCGATTCTGAGTCTTTATCAAAAGCTATAACTTTGCCGTTTGGAGCTGATTTTTCAAGCAGATATTTTGTGTGTCCACCCGCCCCAAGTGTCATATCCACATATATTCCGTTGTCTTTAGGGTTTATTACATATATTGTTTCTTTAAGTAAAACACTTATATGTTCCATTAAAAAATACCCAACTCCTCTATTTCTTTTGATAATTCCTCTTCATCTTCTCTTAAAACCTTCATTTCATCATACCATTTGGATTTTGACCATATTTCTATGTGATCAAGGTTGCCAAGAACTACAACATCTTTTTCTATACCGACATCCTCTCTTAAAATTTGAGGAATAAGCAACCTGCCCTGTTTATCTATGTTTACATCTTGAGCTGATGAAAAAAACATCCTTTTAAATCTTCTTGCGGATTTATTTGTTAACGGGAGGTTTAAA
>JAMOPP010000055.1 GCA_027064405.1 Desulfurellales bacterium | reverse complement strand
TATAAAATAAGCCCTGTTTATTTTTAATAATATACCGCTTGCCGTGCCAAAATCGTTGGGTATGCTTTTTGAGTTTTCAGGAAGATAAACCTGCCTTAAATGAGACAGTTTCAAGGCTACACCCTTCGATTTAATCTTATTAATCATACCAAAGTATAACTCTTTTTTTAGTTTAAGCTCTTCTTTTGCGGCTTTCGCAAGTGCCTCCGTAGTCTTGTCATCAAATGTAGGACCAAGACCTCCCGTCGTTATAACAAGATCGTAGTTTTTGCTCAAGGCTTCAAATGTATGAACCATTTGTTCAATATCATCTCCGACCGCAACAATTGAACTTACACTGTATCCGTTATTCAAAAGGGTTTGAGCAAGATAGTGAGAATTCGTATCCAAAATTGAACCGTTTAAGATTTCGTTACCAATTGAAACAATAGCTATATTCATAAGTATATCTCCTAAAAAAACATCAATTTAATCGCAAAAACAAAAAGAAAAGCAATCAAGGCAACCCTTATAAACTTATCACCCTTTTTTATGGAAAGACTTATTGCTATTTTTGCACCTATGATAGAACCAAGACCCAGAACAATGCCTACCAAAAAATTTACCTGATGAGATAAAATAAACATAGGAAGAATGAAAATTGTATATATTGTAATGGTAAAAACCTTAATTGCATTTGCCTCAATCATACTGAATCCTCCCCAAATAGATGCAGCTATAATAAAAAATCCTACCCCTGCCTGTATAAATCCTCCATACACACCTATAAAAAAGAAGACTGTTGACATAAAAATCCATTTCGACTTTGAAAATATTTTTTTATCGGCAAAATTTTTAGGTTTGTAGATGGTTGCAAAGCTCACAAAAATCATAAGCACAGCTATTATTTTTTTAAGCAAATCATCGGGGGTGTGCACGGCTATGTAGCTTCCAAGTAAAGAGCCCGAAACTGCAGAGATAGAAACTATAAGCCCAAACCTATAATCAAGGATTTTAAGTTTATAATATTTACTTGAAGCAAAAAGATTCTGTATAATGAGTCCTACCCTGTTTGTTCCGTTTGCAACAGTCGGAGGCAAGCCAAAGGCAATCAGAACGGCAAGCGTTAAAAATGAACCCCCTGCAGCCAAAACATTTATAAAACCAACAACAATGCCGGCAAAAAATATAAGAATGATATGCAATAAATCCACTACTTTTCTCTACAAAAAAAGTTTTAAAATATAAAATATATAAAATATAACAAAAGTATAACCTATCCAGCGCGACATAACCTTATTTTGTATGGCAAATACAAGCAGAATGGTTGATGCAACCACAAAAGGAATATAGAAATTAATCACATCACTACCTATCTTAATGTTTCCAAACAGGGATGCCGTACCCATAACCCCAAATGTATTAAAAATATTCGAACCAACGACATTACCTACGGACATTTCAATGTTTCCTTTTTTTATTGCCGTAATACTAACAACAAGTTCCGGTAGGCTTGTTCCTATTGCCAAAGCACTTGCCGCTATAACTTCAGTAGGTATGTGAAGTATTGCAGAAATCTTTACAATACTTGAAACAGTGTATTCCGCACTTATATTCACAAATATAATACTTAAAATAAGAATAATCGGTGTTTTAAACCCCAGCTTCTCAATAAGAACATTCTCAAAAGTGCTTTTCTTTGCTTGAGATGCATACAGTAGATAGACGACAAGAAGAAGTATGGAGAGTACACCTTCTATGGTTGAAAATATGCCGTCTTGAACGCAGAAAAATAAAAAAAATGAACTTGCCGCTAATATGGGAAGGTCAACCCTCATAATATCGTGCTCAAACCTCATATCCTTTGCAATAATGGAAGAAATACCCAAAATTAAAAGTATATTGGCTATGTCAGAGCCCGTCACATTACCTGCCACTATTTCAGAATGATGCTTCAATACAGACATAATACTTGTAACCAATTCAGGCAGGCTTGTTCCTACCGAAATGATTGTAACGCCCACTATAAAAGCGGGGAATTTAAAATATAACCCTACCTTTTCGGCAGAATCCGTAAAATAGTCGGATGACTTTATCAGCACAACAAGAGAAATAAAAAAAATAAACAGTTGAGTTAAAAGCATAAACCGTATTTTATAAAAGTTTTCTCATAAAGCAAGGTAAAAGGAATGATTTATAATACTCGGCATAGACATATTTACCACCTCTTGAAAATATATAAAGGTTAAGATATTTTTTCAGCCACTCCATAGGATATGAGACAACATTTAAGAAATGCCCCAAGAAAAGCGTCGGAAATTTCATAAAAACAACAAGTAGGGTGGAAGAATCTACACTAAAACTACACAGAGCATAATATACAAAAAAAGCCAACCTTAGGTTTCCCCAAGATTGGCGTTGTAACAGGCTTTACAGTGGAGCCAGCGATAGGATTCGAACCTACGACCTGCTGATTACGAATCGGTATTTTAGGGTTTTTCTTAAATTTTATTTATTTTACTTGACCTTTATAAATGGCGTCAGTATAATGATTTTAAGTGTTATTGAGTTTACTTGGGTTTTATAGAAAAGTAGGAGTAAAGTTACCTTATGGTTACCTTTTTAAAAACCCAAAAAAAGGTTGGTGTAATATGTCAATCTATATTCGATGTCCAAATTGTGAAAGCGACCAAAGCATAAAAAACAAGATTTGTAAAAAGTGTGGCAAACCATTACCCAAGCAGAATAAGAAATACAAGGTTATCGTAAAACACAACGGCAAGACTGTAACCAAGACTATTCCTAACTCTTTAGACCTTGCCAAAGAAATTGAGGTAAAAATCAAACAAGAACTTATAAGTGGAGAATATTACGACCGTAAAAAGCAAGCCAAAGA
>JAMOPP010000054.1 GCA_027064405.1 Desulfurellales bacterium | reverse complement strand
AAGGATAAAAAATATATATCACGCGTATGTTTTATTGATTCTTTTCAGGGAAAAGTGGCGGCAAAATATGCAATCAATAACCTTCATGCTAAAACAGCAGCTGTTATAATAGATATATCCGAAGATTATTCTGTAGGTTTGGCAAAGTTTTTTATTAAAGATTTTGAAAAAATGGGAGGTAAAATCGTCACCAAAACCTTTACTCAAGCTAACGACAACGATTTTTCGGCACAGGTATCGTTAATTAAAAACAAAAACCCAGATATTATTTATATGCCTTGTTTCTATCAGGCTCTTGCACTATTTGCAAGACAGGCAAGAGAATACGGTTTGAGTCAAGCTATACTTGCAGGTGACGGGGCAAGCGAGCCGGCGTTAATCAAGGTTGGAGGAAAAAGCGTAAATGATTTAACATTTACTACACATTTTGACCCTAAAGCTGCCGTAACGGTTTTAGGAAAAGAGTTTATTAATGCTTATAAGAGGAAATATAAAGACAATCCAAGTACCTTAGCTGCTTTGGGAGCTGATGGATATTTTATTATGGTTGATGCAATAAATAGGGCTGGCGGAGTTAACGCTTCAAGTGAAAATATCAATAAAGAAATAAGAAAAACGAAGAACTTTAAAGGTGTAACGGGTATAATCAGTATAGACCAAAAAACAGGAAATGCTATAAAGAGTGCAGTGATACAAAAGGTTAAAAACGGTAAATTTGTTTATGTTACAACAATAAATCCATAGTTTTTTAAATGTGGAAGATTTTTTAACTCTTCTGCTAACTATTTATCCAGGCGAATAGTTTTAATTTTAACATTTCATTAAAGCCGCCTGCGTTTGAACTTTTTAAAAATAAATCCAATTCGCTAAGTATGTTTACCAAATCAATAAGTTTTTTGTAGTTTATATTTTTATTCATATTTATATATTTTTTGTAGCAATTTATTCCAAGTTTTGTTGCACTATCCTTGTCCAAGTAATCACAGATTATAGCCTTTTGAAGTTCGTTAGTCATAATGGATATAAAAATTGAAGGATGCACATCTTGAAAAATAGTGTCTATATCATCAAATATACTGTCTTTATCCTTTTTAATAATATGCCTTATTAGTTCAAAAATATTGTTTTTTGGTGAGTTTATTATACATTTTGAGACATCATCTGTAGTTATTTTCTCTTTTTCATAGGTGTATAAAAGGAGTTTATCAAGAAAGTTGTTTAAATATGCCGTGTCTTTATCTGAAAAATTGTCTATAATGTTGTTTGCAGCTACATTGTCCATCTGTTTTTTTGATATTTTAAGTTTATATCTAATAAAATTGATTATTTCATTGGTGGTTGGTTTTGCAAATTTAACGATGTTCTTATGTTTTACATTTTTACATTCTATAGGGTCTATAATTATTATATTTTCTTTGCTCTCCTTAATATTTATGTTTGACAGAGTAAAATGAAGTTTGGCGTGTATGATTTTGTTTTCGTTTTTTGAGAAAAGCTCTTTTGATGTAGCATATTTTTCTATTTTATAAAGCTCATCCTCATTGTATATATCCACTGTCTTTATTTTTAATTCAGAGCCATCGGATATTCTTTTTAAATAGAGTTTCTTTAGGAAATAATCATCAGAGCAAAATATATATAACCTCTTTAGATTATTTTCATCAATCTCTTGTTTTAGTTCTTTTTGATTCATAACTTTTTTCAACAAACGCTTTAAGTATCGGATGTGGCTTTAGTGGCCTTGATTTAAATTCAGGGTGAAACTGAACTCCGATAAAAAAGGGATGATTTTTTATTTCAACTATCTCCACAAATTCTTTATCAGGGCTTGTTCCACTTATATCAAACCCATTTGAAGTAAATACACTTTCGTATTTATTGTTAAATTCATATCTATGTCTATGCCTTTCGCTGATTAAATCTTTTTTGTATATAGAGTGTGCCAATGAGCCCTTTTTTATAGAACAAGGATATGCGCCAAGCCTCATAGTTCCGCCTTTTTCCGAGCTTTCATCTCTTAAAACTATTTTTCCGTCTTTGTTCCATTTTTTGGCAAGATGTATAACATGATTTTTTGATGTTGATGCAAATTCTTCTGAATCCGCATCCTTTATATTTAAGACATTTCGCGCAAACTCAATGACGGCCATCTGCATTCCAAGACAGATTCCTAAAAACGGGATATTGTTTTCTCTTGCATACTTTACGGCATTTATTTTTCCTTCAATTCCCCTTGTACCAAAACCTCCAGGAACAAGTATGCCGTCGCTATTTTTAAGAAGTTCGGCGTAATCTTCTTTTTCAAGCTCTTCCGATTCTATCCATTGAAGTTCAACCTTTAAGTTTAAAGATGCTCCGGAATGTATGAAAGATTCTATTAAGCTTTTGTAGGATTCTTTAAGCTCTATATATTTCCCTACAAATGCAATTTTTACCTTATCTTTAGGTTTTTTTATGGAATCAACCATCTTTGTCCAGTCGGATAAATCAATTTCTTTTTTGGGTTTTAAGTTTAATTTTTCTATGACGAGATTATCAAATCCTTCTTTGTGAAATTTTAGAGGAATTTCATAAACCGTATCAACATCCAAAGCACTTATTACGGATTTTTTGTCCACATTGCAGAACATTGCAATTTTTTCTTTCATACTATTTGTTATGTGGCGTTCACTTCTGCATACTATTATATTCGGAGAAATTCCTATTGATTGCAGTTCTTTTACGCTATGCTGTGTAGGTTTCGTCTTTAATTCTCCTGCAGCTTTAATATATGGAACAAGTGTTAAGTGTATGTATAGGCAATTTTCTCTTCCGACATCGTATCTCATCTGTCTTATTGATTCTAAAAACGGAAGACCCTCAATATCTCCGATTGTTCCGCCTATCTCAACTATTAGTATATCTTTATCTTTTCCGGCTTCTTTTATGCGTTTTTTAATTTCATTTGTTATGTGTGGAATAACCTGCACAGTGTTGCCAAGATAATCCCCTCTTCTTTCTTTGTTTATAACTGTAAAGTAAACCTGTCCTGTTGTAAAATTATTTTTTTTGGAGAGTTTTAAATCTGCGAATCTTTCATAATGACCTAAATCCAAGTCCGTTTCAGAGCCGTCGTCCAAAACATAAACTTCGCCATGCTGGTATGGATTCATAGTACCCGGATCAACATTTATGTATGGGTCTATTTTAACCATAGATACTCTAAGTCCATGTGACATAAGCAGGTATGCAAGCGACGAACTTGTTATTCCTTTGCCAAGCGATGATACAACACCGCCGGTTATAAAGATATATTTTTTAATCATACTATCCCCTTTATGTTAAATTCTTTTTTACGGCTTCTGAGACAAGATTGATACAACTGTCTATATTTTGAACATCATCGGATTCTATGGTGATTCTCAAGAGGGGCTCGGTGCCTGAATATCTCACAACAATTCTGCCCTGATTATTTAAGATTTCTCTGGCTTTCTTTATTGAATCTTGTATTTCCCTAATTTCTTCGATAGGAGGTTTTTCTTTTACTTTTATGTTTAAGGTTTTTTCGGGTGTTTTGTAAAAATTATTTAACAATTCAGACAGTTTTGCATTTTTTTTCTTTAAAACGGATAAGACTGCAAGGGATGTAATAATTCCATCGCCGGTTGTATTAAAATCAGATAGAATTATATGTCCGGATTGCTCTCCTCCAAGATTGTAATCTTTATCCAACATTCTTTGAACAATATTTTTGTCTCCTACTGCAACCCTTTCAAGAGTTATGCCCTCCTTACGTAAAAATTGTTCAAGTCCGAAATTGGTCATTACAGTGCCGACCACAGAGTTGTTTTTCAAAACACCTTTTTCTTTCATATCTTTTGCAAGTATGGCAAGTATTTTGTCACCGTCAACTATTTTCTGTTTTTCATCAACCATAATAACCCTATCGCCGTCCCCGTCAAATGCTATTCCAACATCTGCCCTGTATAATTTACTTGCTTCAACTATAGCATTAGGGTATGTCGAACCACATTTGTCGTTAATATTCTTCCCGTTCGGTTTATTGTTTATTGCTATCACCTCTGCTCCGAGTTCTTCAAATATCATAGGTGCAACTTTATATGTTGCGCCGTTTGCACAATCCAAAACAACCCTTAAACCTTCAAGAGTGTCGCTGTAGGGCAGTGTATCCTTCGCAAATACTATATATCTTCCGAGCGTATCACGAATTCTATGAGCCCTCCCCAATTCGTCTCCTACAACACCCTTGTTTTTTAATTTATCGTTCAAGGTGTAATCTTCTATTAATTTTTCCGTTGCATTATCAAGCTTTAATCCTTTGCTTGAAAAAATTTTGATACCGTTATCGTAGAAGGGGTTGTGACTTGCGGAAATAACTACACCGGCATCGGCACGCATACTTCTTACTAAAAATGCTATTGCCGGAGTAGGCATAGGTCCGACAAGATAAGCATCAGCACCCATAGAAACAGCACCGCTTGTAAGGGCAAATTCAAGCATATAACCTGAGAGTCTCGTGTCTTTTCCTATTATAATTTTTTTCCTTTTATTGGATTTGTTTCCAAGTGCATAAACCAAAGCTTTTCCTAATTTATAAGCCAAATCTCCTACCATAGGATAGGTGTTGGCTTTTCCTCTAACTCCGTCTGTACCAAATAGATTCATCAAAAAGCTCCTAAGTATTTAATTGTAACGGTGGCGATTGATAAATATATAAAAAGCCCCAATATGTCGCTCATGGCTGATATGAAAGGCGATGCGGCAACCGCCGGGTCAATATTTAACTTTTTTAGCCCAACAGGCAAAAGCGCACCAACCATTGTTGATGTAAACATAGAAATCATAAGTGACAATGCGACTACGCACGCCAAATTGATGCTGTGTTGAAATAAAAATGCCAAAATGAACCCAAATATTGAGAATAAAAAACCTATGGATATAGCTGTTTTAAGTTGCTTTTTAAGTATCATACCAATACCGCTTTCGTCAAATTTACCTATTGCGAGACCGCGGACAACAATGGTCTGTGACTGCTGTCCCGTATTACCCCCGAGTGCCATAATAAGGGGCATAAAAAAAGAAAGAGATATGGCGGTTTTTAAGGTTCCGTCAAATGATTTTAATACGGTTCCTGAAACCGCTTCACCGAGAAGACTTAGGAGAAGCCACGGTGCCCTGTATTTAATTATATTAAATACGCCTGTTTCGTCCATTTCTTCCTCGGAAGTACCTGCAAGTTTATATATATCCTCTGTAGTTTCTTCTCTAATAACATCTATAATATCGTCAACATTAATTATACCTACGAGTCTGTTTTTGTTGTCAGTAACGGGAATAGAGAGTAAATCGTATTTCTCCACTATCTTTGCAACCTCTTCCTGGTCCATTGTTGTTCTTACGGATATTGCATTTGTATTTGTTATGGATTCTATTTTTTTATTCTTATCTGCCGTTATAAGGGCTCTTAAAGTCACGGTTCCTATAAAATGGTGATGCTTGTCTATTACATAAACATAGATAATTTTTTTCTCTTTACTTGCTTTGCGTATTAATTCTATTGCTTCTTCAACGGTTAAATCTTTGTTTATTGCAAAGAAGTCAGGATTCATTATTCCGCCTGCCGTATCTTCAGGATATTTCAGTAGGGCAGACATATCTTCTTTGAATTTATTATCTAAGAAATTGTCAATATTTTCAGCTGCATCTTCCTCAAGTTCGTCAAATATGTCAGCAGCCTTATACATTGAAATATTCTTCAATATTTCGGCTGATTCTTGAGGGTCAAGCGTTTCTAAAATTCTTGCAGCCATAGAATAATCATCCATATGTTCTATGGAAGATGCCTTTAGCTTCGTGTCTGTAATGGATTTTATAAGAATAATTCTTTCGTCGGGAGCTAAGTTTTGAGTAATTTTTGCTATATCTGCAGGATGCAGTTTTTTTATTATATTTGTAACATTTAATATAGCATCTTTTCTTATAAACTTTCTTATAGTTTGAACGAGTATCTGAGTATTGTTGTGTTTTTCCTGCATTTTAATACTTCGGATTGATGTATTCTTTTATTAGCATTTCTTTTTTTGTCCAACCTTCCCTAATTTTTACCCAAAGATCCAAAAACACCTTTGTCTTTAGAAAATTTTCCAAATCCATTCGCGCAAGGCGACCTATTTCCTTAATCATTTTACCTCTTTCACCTATAACTATCATTTTATGCGACCTTCTTTCAACTATAATATTCGCCTTTATGTAGTGCAAATCTTTTTCTTTTCTGTATTTCATTTCATCAACTACAACAGCAATATGATAGGGAATCTCCTTGGCTATAGAATTCATAATTTTTTCTCTTATGATTTCCGATACTATAAATCTTTCCGTTTCCGTGCTTATTATGTCGTCTTCATAGTATTTGGGACCTTCATTGAGACAATTCAAGACGGATGTTATAATAGTTTTGCGTGCATCTTTAGAATTTGTTAGTGATGTTTCTATTATGTCTTTAAAATCCAATTTTGATGCAAAGAGTTCTTTTATTTCTTTTATTTTTTCTTTTGTCATCAAATCGATTTTATTAATAATAAGTATTGCTTTTTTATTTTTTTCCTTTATTTTGTTTAAATAAAACTCTAACTGCTCGTCTATAATGCCTTGATTGTCTGTCAAAACAATTGCCACATCAAAATCATCCAGAGCTTTATCGATGTAGCTGCCCATTACACTATCAAGTCTCTTGTTTGAAATATGAATGCCGGGTGTATCTATAAAAATAATTTGATATTCGTCTGAGTTTAAAATACCGAAAACAGTCTTTCTTGTGGCTTGTGGCTTATAGGATGTTATGGCAAGTTTTTCTCCTATTAGAAGATTTATGAGTGTGGATTTTCCAACATTCGGCTTGCCTATAATTGTAGCAAATCCTGATTTAAACATTATTTTTCACCAAACATTTTATTGCTTTTTTTGCGGCTTCTTTTTCCGCTTCTTTTTTGCTTTTTCCAATTCCTATACCGTAACTTTTCAATTCTATAAAAACCTCGCAATAAAAAATCTTGTTATGTTCCTCGCCTTCTTCTTTGATAATTTTGTAAGTTGGTAGACAGGCAAAGTGTTTTTGTGTAAATTCCTGAAGGTATGTTTTATGGTCAATAATCTTATCTTCCCTTGTGGTTTTATCAATCATATAGAAAAGATGTTTGGATATAACCTTTTTTGCATTTTCAAATCCTCCATCCAAATATACGGCGCCAATCAGAGCCTCAAATGTGTCTTCTAAAATACTATTGTTATGTACAATGCCCTCTTTTCGCTCGCTTGGACCTACAGATAAATATTTGTAAACCTCTAAGTTTTTGGATATTAAGGATAAAGTCTTCGTATTGACAGATGCAGCCCTAATCTTTGAAAGTTTTCCTTCATCTATACCTTTATATTTTAGCACCATATATTCTGTTACAACAAGTTCAAGTACGGCATCTCCTAAAAACTCAAGTCTCTCATTAGAGTCCTGTTTATTTTTTGTGCACGATTTATGTGTCAATGCCTTTTTTAAGAGCTGTTCGTTTTTAAATTTATAGCCCAACCTGTCCTGAAATTCTAACATTGTTTAAAATATATCCGATAAGTCCTTTTTATTAACCGATATATGCCGTTTAACACCATAAGAATGCGGTGTATCAATACAGTAATGAGCTCCTGCACTCCCTTTCCTTTCTATGCCGGAATACGCTATAATAACGGAAAGCAGGGAAATATTTCTTAACTCAATACCTTCTTCGGCATCATATTTTTTATTGTTTTTTATAAATGTACCGCTTGCGCAATCAAGCATATCTTCCATATCGCTCATTTTTCTCACTACGCCGAGTTTTTGCCAAAGTTTCTCTTTGATTTTATCCACTGTTTCTACGCATAACTTTTTGTTACATTTTGCTATGTCTTGGGTCTGTTCAGGTTTAAAACTCGATTTTAGGCTGTTTTTCGTATAATTTATTGCCGATACGGCTGCTCTTTTACCAAATACCAATCCCTCAAGCATTGAGTTGCTTGCTAATCTGTTAGCGCCATGTACACCGTTGCAGGCTACTTCACCGGCTGCAAAAAGTCCATCAACATCAGTTTTTGAGTCTATATCCGTTTTAATTCCGCCCATTGTGTAATGAGCGGCAGGCGCAATCGGGATAGCCTCTTTTGATATATCAAGTCCGTATTTTAGACACTCTTTATAAATGCTGGGAAACCTTTTTTTAATAAAATCACTTCCCATAGGCGTAGCGTCAAGATAAACCTTTTCTATAGACCGCTCTTTCATCTCAAAAATAATAGAGCGTGCAACTATATCCCTTGGAGCAAGTTCCTTAAGCCTGTGATATTTCTCCATAAACCTTTCATCTTTGTCATTAATTAAAACAGCTCCTTCACCTCTCATAGACTCACTGAGTAAAAATTGAGGAGCGTTATACTTTTTTAAAGCTGTGGGGTGAAATTGAACAAATTCCATATCTTCCAATGTTGCGCCTGCCAAAAATGCTGTAGCTATGCCGTCCCCCGTTGTGACAGACGGATTAGTTGTGTTTTTGTATATTGCAGCATATCCTCCGCTTGTTAGAATTATGGCATCGGTTTCAAATGTTTCATACTTTTTTTCCTGTTTATTTAAAAACTCAGCTCCGTAAACTCTATTATTATCGGTTAATATATTGACGATAATCCTGTTGGTAAATATTTTAAGGTTGCTGTATGTTTTTACTTTTTCTATTAGAGCCCGCTCTATCTCGTGTCCTGTGGCATCTCCAAGTGCATGAAGTATTCTGTTTGTAGAGTGAGCCGCCTCTTTTGTAAAATCAAGTTCACCGTCGCTGTTTTTATCAAAATTTGCTCCCCATTCTATAAGTTCAGTTACCCTCTGCGGTCCCTCTTTTGCAAGCACTTCTACAGAATCCTTTCTACATAAGCCGGCACCGGCTACAAGCGTATCTTCTATATGACTCTCAATCGTATCGCCTTTTTTTAAAACGACGGCTATACCGCCCTGTGCCTTATCGGTATTACTCATAGATATTTCATCTTTGGTGAAAAGATAAACCAACTGTCCATTTTCCAAAAGTTCTATGGCTGCTCTTAATCCGGCCACACCACTGCCTACTACAATTATAGGTTTACTCATTTTAACCCTCTCTATAAATTATTTAAATATATTGTGTCTTTAGGAGGCACTATGTTGGTCTTGTGACCGCATCCGTATAAAGAGATGCAAAAAACCGTAAAAATTACAAAAAAAATCAACTTTTTCATAGTCACACAATCTATTATAAACACCAAAAAAAATCAACAACTAAATTGGGTTTTACAAGACTATTACATATTAATTTAAGACTTTTTCTTATTCAAAGCTTTTTGTCTTTAATTAATTCTTGCACTTGCCCGTCAACTTAAATATAAAAAAACAAAGAGCTTTATGGGGAATTAAGCATTACGCAATGTTTTGACATAAACTCTTGACTTTACGATTTAAAGCACTATATTCCTTAAGCTTGCTTAATGGGGGCGCATTTTGGGTTCGACAGGGTGTTATAGTGTTTAGATATCATACCGAGTTCCTATCGGCTCGTTAAAACGGTAGGAAAAAACAAACGCAGATAACGATTACGCATTAGCTGCTTAGTATAAGCGGCTGGTTGCTTTGGTTGCTTTTTTCGTTGTAGCGCCAAAGTTTAACCTTATACCAACAGCGAATTCTTGAAAAACTTTTCGGCTGGTTTTTTAAGAATACTTAAACCGAAGACCGTTTTTTATGTTTTTTCGTCTTTTTTGGACTAAAACGGTTCTATTAAAAAAAGACTAAGTATGTAAAAAGTATCTAAATGTGACGCACACCTGGACGCGGGTTCGACTCCCGCCGCCTCCACCATTTGAAAATGTGGTTCAAAGTATGGTTCAAAGGGGCCGTGTCTTAACATTTGACATTGGGTAGGCTTTTTCCTATTCTAACAGGATTTTTAAAAATAGTTTACATATAATATTTCCACCTTTCGAGGTGGCAGAACGGCATATCTTTTCAAATAATTTCTTTATTTGCTCACAATACAATTTAAAGAGAAAAAACGGTGTCAAAGGTCATCAGAAATCCTACCTTTTAAAGGGACAATAATACCCATTACTTTTTTGTCTTTCTTCTTATTCCAATTGATATGTTTGGCAAGTATGTCTATGGCTATTTACCTAATTAGAGATAAAATAGGTGGATATAGCAGACAAAATGATGTATAATAAACCGAGTGATTTTTAAAGCTTGCACGAAATTATGAATGGTTCTAACAAGATGGGCGGTATGTATAAAGGTTAGAGGATGAGCAAATGACTGATTTTCGCAAACAAAAATTGATTAAGCTCGGTGCAGATGCTCTTGCGGATGCATTGTTGCATCTTGCCGTTTATTCAGATGAGGCGGATAAGTTGATTGAGCGATTGATTGCCACGCCAGAGGAAAATGTTCGTCGGTTCAAGAGAAAATTATCCGGGTTGAAACGTCGAAAACGATTCATTGGGTGGCGTGAATCCTACGGTTTTTCTCGAGAACTTTCCATGATGTTGCAGGATGTGAAAATAAGTGTGGATGATCCGCTGACCGGCGCTAAACTTATAGCTGCCTTTTATGAGACTGACGGTGCTATTTTCGAGATATGCGATGACTCTGATGGGAATGTTGGCGATATATTCCGCTACGATGCCAGAGAACTGTTTACGTATTACGCTTCACGCTGCACCAATAAAGAGAAAATTGCAGAAATCATTTTGAATTTAAACAAAGAGGACAACTACGGCGTCCGGGACAGTTTGATTGACTGTGCCGGAGAGTGTTTGCCTGAGGATGTTATTCGCACCATGATTGCCACGTTGCAGAAACGAGCCGACAGAGAGGCAAACGGATACGGCAAGAGTCATTATTTGATGTTGATTGAATCCTTAGCTCGGCAAATAAAGGATGCGGAGCTGTTTAAAAAGACCCGTATTGCTTTATGGGGGAAACTCCCTACCGCGGCGCTTATTGATATTGCCAGGGTGTATTTAGAAAGCGGTGAGATTGACATCGCTTACTCATGGCTGAAGAAAATCCCGGAAGGAGAAACATTTCAGAGATATGAGCAGGATAAGCTTCTGGAGGAGATATATCGGAAGCAGGGTGATTCTGAAAAACTATCCAAACTCCTTTACCGTAAATTTAGAGACTACCGTTCCACTGATACCCTGCAGGCACTTCTATGTGTAATTGGTCATGACAAACGGGATGAGGTTGTTAACTCGGAGGCGGAGCTGATTCTGAAGTGTGAAAAATTCCGCGAATCTGATGCGGATTTTTTGATTGCGGTTGGAAAGATTGATGAAGCCGAGGAATATCTGCTTAAGCATGCCGATCATTTTAACGGGAATCACTTCGACAGTTTGCTATCATTAGCCAAAGTGATGGCATCGGAAAACCGCTATCTTGTCGCTAGCCTGATTTACCGAAGTTTGTTACTTTCAATTTTGGAACGCGGTTATACAAAGGCATATTCCTATGGTGTCCGTTATTTAAAGAAATTAGACAAACTGGCAACAGATGTTGCCGACTGGAAAGAGTTTGATAATCACGAGGCATTTAAAGAGCAGATTTTTAATGCCCACGGCTTAAAACGAAGCTTCTGGTCAAAATATGAGGTGAAAAAATGAACGAAAGATTTTATCTGTTAAAAGTACAACTACTTAATATCAAACCTGCAATCTGGCGTCGTTTTGTAGTGCCTGATAGTATCACACTGGATCGACTGCACGATGTTATCCAGATTGTTATGGGCTGGACTGACAGCCATCTACACGAATTTACTATCGGGAAAAAGCGCTATACCGAATATCCGGAATCAAAAGAAGACGGACTTCCCTGTGGCAGATACCGTCTTGGAAATTTAATCAAACAGAAGGGACGCACTTTCCGTTATCTGTATGATTTTGGAGATAGCTGGGAACATGAACTTGTTCTTGAAGAGAGTCGCTATTTCAATCCGAATATGGAAATGGAGGTTATTTGCCTTGAAGGCGAACGAGCCTGTCCACCGGAGGATGTGGGTGGCGTATACGGCTACCTTGAGTTCTGCAATGTGTTGAATGACCCAAGCCATGAAGAATATGAAAGTTATATGGAATGGTCCGGTGGTGATTTCGACAGTGAGCGGTTTGATTTAGAATCTGTCAACTTGGAACTGATAAAGTATCTCAGATGGTCTCGGGACAGGTATCAGGACTGGTGGGATTGAATGAGAAAAAATAAGAACAAATAACCTAAAAAGTAGTAAAAAAGATATCTACATTGCTCATTTCTCCGTGGCAGAATACCTAACATTTGTTAAGGACGGCGTTGAGGCTGTGTGCACCGAAAAAATATATAACTGATTAGGAAAATGAGTGGTATTTTTTACGATGTTGAAACTCGCACAGATAATTACTATTTAAAAAAAGGTGTTTTCCGGTGGCGAGTTGGAAGAAGATTCGTTCGAAATTTTTGAATAATTGCCACTAACAGCAAAAACTATAATACCAAACACTGCAATTTCTCAGTTATTGTAGTGTTTGGCTACAAGGTCAACTAAAGGTGTGCTATAAGGTCGTTAAATAGACAATAATCATTATCAAGGAATATACTATCGAAGCCTATGAATGGATATTGAATATGATTTGACATTTTACTCTCTTACTTGAAATGGTTGTTGAATTGATTGAAGCTGAGCATTATATTTTTTAAATTTGGCATCGGTAAAATTAGAGCCATTAAATCTTGACAAAGAAAGCAATATAATTATAGCATTTCCTGTTGATTAGGGCAAGAAAATAGGAGTTTTTCAGCAGACTGTTAAGACACGGCACTCTTCGGATATTTTTCTAAAAATATGTTTTTACTGCAAATTCAAATTGCTCAATGAATATTTTTTTGAAAATGGTAACATTATTTTGTTCATAAAATAACAACATTGCCTTTTTATAATCCACACTATCAACGGTTCTAAACGAAATCGGACAATATTTGTGATTTATCAATATCGCATTACTCACTATTCTTGCTGTTCGTTTATTTCCATCAACAAAAGGTTGAATATATGAAATTAATACCAATGCTAATAAGGCTTGCTCAAAAATATTCTTTTTTTTATTTATCAATTCACACATCAAGGATAGTGCTTCCTTTATCTGAGATTCATTATCTATCGGTCTGTAATTAGTTCCGGATATTCCTACACGCCTTTTTCTTATATTTCTGTCAACATCAAGTTCTTTTGTCAAAATACTATGAATGTCTTCTATTTTTGAAACAGTTAATGGATATAAATAGTCGGGATTTTCAACTATAAAATCAATTGCATCTTTATGATTTAACAACATGACAGCTTCTTCTTTTGTCTTTCCTGAGGCTGTCTCTTTTTCTTTCAATAGTTTTTCAGTTTCCAATAAAGAATAAGTATTGCCTTCAATCTGTGAAGATTTCCAGCTTAAATCAATAGCTAAGCGTTCTAATTCTTTATTGTATTGATATTCACTCAATCCTGATATGTTTTGATTAAATTTATCTTGAAGTGTTGATAATTTTTCTAATTCGTTTACTGTAAATAAATTTACATTTGGTAATATATCTGCTAACAACGCAAAATTGAAATTTTCAACTATTGTTCGTTCGTCAATCTCTTTTTTGTAATATTGTTGAATATCAATATTTTCGAATAATTTATAAAAAGGCGAAAGTTTATATTTTGTAGATTTTCCTTTTCCTGTGGTTGAAATTAAATTTTCGGACAGAAGTTTTGATAAAACTCTTTTTATTGTAGCAATACTTTTCTTTTCTTCAATATTTTCTAAAATCTGATTTGAAGAACTTTCGGGGTTACTTTTTAAGAAGTCTAATATTTCTTTTTCAATATTCATTTTCATCTTTTTAGCTCACAAATATAGCTTATTCAGCTCATAAAATCAAACAAAATGAGCTAAATTGCTTTTGTAAATGAGCTACAACGATTATATATAGTCACTATTTTTACATTCCTAAATCGGAGCAATAAAAACAACTGCTTATACTTTTCTTTTAGCATTTCTGCTTCTCCTTAAAAAACCAATCATTGGATTTTTTAATACAATTTTGCATATCATGATTCTTTTTTATATATCCCTTTTTCTTTATATGTCATCAACTTTTGTTTGTCAAATATTGTCTGAGTAAGTAGGCAATATGAAAGCTAAAATATTTTTATGTTTTTCCTTAAAACCGATAAGATGATTTAAAAAAAGATATTGAAAGTTGGTAAGGGACACGGTTAGCTTTCATTTGATTTTAAAACAAAGATTGTCTTAAAAATCTTAAATGGTAATGTTACTATTAACAAATAGAGGAACTAATAACGCATATTCTTAGAACATTTCAAACACATAAAAATGCTTTTCTTAGGAAAATAAAAGATTTATATTTTCTCCCTAAAGTTTAAGTTATTCTAAAATGTGTAATATTGTATTCATTAAAAATCAATATCCTTTAGAGCCTTTAGAAGCTTTTCTTTAAATTCTTTGCTTCTTGACGGATTTTTGCCTTGTGTGGAAATAGAAATAATCACATCTTCAAATCTGATTACGGCAGGAGTGTAGAAATCGCACTCTTTTCTATCGTCTGCAACATTGACGGGAATAGAAAGTTCTTTAGCCTTTGAAGACAAGGCACGGTTGAGCTTTTTGTCGTTTGTGCATATAAACACAAAATCGTATCTTTTACTAATATCAGATGGCTCTGCTTCCTTTTTGATTAACTTTACAGGTAACATAAAGAATTCACTGTTAAAATCCTTCGATATAACAGTTATATCTGGCTCTGAAAAGGATAAAATTGCCTTAACCTTTCTAAGCGATACTTCTCCTGCACCAATAAACAGTATTTTTCTGCCTT
>JAMOPP010000053.1 GCA_027064405.1 Desulfurellales bacterium | reverse complement strand
TAACCGAAATAAATATTTAAGGATTAACTAATGACTAATGGCTATAAAATTGAAAACATTGAAAACTACTTAAAAGAACAAGAAAATAAAAAAATGTTGCGTTTTATTACTTGTGGAAGTGTTGATGACGGTAAATCTACGCTCATTGGAAGGCTTCTCTATGATTCGAAAATGATTTTTGAAGACCAAATTGCTCAAGCAAAAAGCGAAAGCAAAAAGTATGGAACAACAGATACTGAGCTTGACTTTGCATTGCTTGTTGATGGTCTTCAAAGCGAGAGAGAGCAAGGGATAACGATTGATGTCGCGTATAGGTTTTTTACTACAGCCCAAAGGAAATATATTATTGCCGATACTCCGGGACATGAGCAATACACAAGAAATATGGTAACAGGAGCTAGCACGGCGGATTTAGCCGTTATTTTGATAGATGCAAGAAAAGGTGTTTTAACACAAACAAAAAGACACTCGTTTATCGTAACCCTAATGGGAATTAGAAATATAGTCGTTGCTATCAATAAAATGGATTTGGTAGAATATAATAAAGATGTTTTTGCAAAAATTGTTGATAGCTACGAGAAAATGTTTAAAAAATTAAGAGAATCCCTACCTTATAAAAAATATAACGCAAACGTGGATTTTATACCTATAAGTGCTCTAAAAGGGGATAATGTTGTTGAGAATTCAAAAAATATGCCGTGGTATCAAGGAAAATCCTTACTTGGGTATTTGGATGCCATAGATTATAAATACTCAACATCAAATTATTTTAGGTATCCCGTTCAGTACGTAAACAGGCCAAATCTTGATTTCAGAGGATTTTGCGGAACTATAGCAAGCGGAGAAATAAATAAAGGAGATAAAATAGTAGTTTACCCATCCAAAAAAGCTTCTATAATTAAAGAAATCATAGATAATGGTAAATGGAACGAAAGACTACTATTGCCTCGTGACCGTAGCTTGTCAGCTAATTCTGCCTTTACATCCATGGCTGTAACTTTAATATTAAACGATGAGATAGATATAAGTAGGGGCGATTTGTTGGTAAAAGCCGATGAGCGCGAACCTAGATTTAATAATTCATTTGAAGCTATGCTTGTTTGGATGGATGAAAATTCATTAAAAAATAGAGAATATACTTTAAAGATTTACACAAAAGAAACAAACGCTGTGGTAAGCAAAATTTTATTTAAAAAGAATATAAATACATGGGAAAAAATAGAAACAAAAACCCTTGGTTTAAACGATATAGCAAGGGTCCAAATTGATTTAACAGAGAAAATAGCATTCGATTTTTACGAAGACAACAAAACTACAGGAGCATTCATTCTAATTGATAAAATTACCAATAATACTGTAGCGGCAGGAATGATAGTTGGAGAATCAACAAAAAGGATGAAAAAAAGAGTATACACCGAAAGTGAAATTGCATTAAATAAGTTTATCAGAGAACATTTTCCGGAATGGGAATGTAAAGATATTAATAGTCTATAGACAATAGTCGATAGACGACAAATAGTAAAGGGATGATAAACAAATAGACTGGCAATTATCGGCTGGGACTGTAGACTAAGATGAAATGTAAAAATTTAGACATTTGGAAAAGGTCAAGTAAAATTTGTAGTGAAATTTATTTATATTTTCGAGATTGCAAAGACTATGTATTTAAAGACCAAATTACAAGAAGCGCCTTGTCAATACCAAGCAATATATCTGAAGGTGTTGAAAAAATCTCTGATAAAGATACTATTAAATTTTTAGATGTTGCGAGAGGTTCAATCGCAGAAGTGCAAACTCAAATTTATATAGGAATAAAAATTGAATATATAGAAAATAACATAGGTATAAATGGATAGATGAATATGAAGAGATATCAAAGATGATTACATCTTTTATAAATTCTATTAAAAAGGGATTAAAATGATAATTATTTATCGACTATTGTCTAATGTCTGGAGTCTATAATCTATAATCTGGAGTCTAAACTTGTATAAAGAAACAAATTTACGTTCTATAGTTAAAGGAATAAGTTGGCGTTTTTTTGCTACGGCTACGACAGTAACCATAATATATGTTTTTTTCGGTAGACTTGATTTAGCCGTTGCGGCGGGTGTTGTTGAAGCTACAACAAAAGTTGTTATCTATTGGGCGCATGAAAGGATTTGGCAAAGAATAAAATTCGGTAGAAAAAGAATAGAGCCGTTTAATTTATGGTTTACAGGCTTGCCACTTTCAGGAAAAACTACAATTGCTGATAAAGTATATGAAGAATTGCAAAGACTTGACATTCCTTTGGAGAGAATTGATAGTAAAGACGTCAGGGAAATGATTCCAAATATAGGATACACAAGAGAGGATAGAATTCGTCATATGAAAAGAATCGGGCATCTTATTCAAACGCTTCAGAAGAATTCGGTTTCTACAGTGTGCAGTTTTATTTCTCCATACAGGAAAGCAAGGAAAATAATAAGAGAAATGGTTAAAAACAATATTGTAGTTTATGTGAAAGCAGATATTGAAACTTGTAAAAAAAGAGATTATAAAGGTGTATATCAAAAAGCCTTAAAAGGCGAAATAAAAAATTTCACAGGAATTAGTGATGTGTATGAAGAGCCAAAACATGCTGAAATTATCATTGACACAGAAAAAATATCGCCGAAAGAAGCGGCAGATTTGATAGTAAAATATGTAAAAAGGAAATATATTAAGTAACATATGACAGTAACGAGATAGAGTTTTCTGGTGGATTTACAGACTTGCATACGGTTGTATATCAGGATATACGAGACTTCCCCCAAATCTTGTGTCTCCTTCCTTTCTATATCAAAAATTCTCTTACTGTTCAACACCATTTCCATCTTTATCCCCATCATAAAAC
>JAMOPP010000052.1 GCA_027064405.1 Desulfurellales bacterium | reverse complement strand
GATGACAATAGAACTTATAGCACCTGTAGCTATAGAGAAAGAAACAAGATTTGCTGTCAGAGAGGGCGGAAGAACCGTTGGTGCTGGCGTAATTACAGAGATTATAGAGTAGAAGGGGAAAAAAATGCGTGAACTGATTACTCTTGCCTGCAGTGAGTGCAAAAGAAAAAATTATACCAGCACAAGGGACAAAAAGCAGAATAAAGAAAAACTTGAGGTTAAAAAATATTGTCCGTTTTGCAGGAAACATACTTTACATAAAGAGGTAAAATAGGCCAGTAGCTCCAATTGGTAGAGCGGCGGTCTCCAAAACCGCATGTTGGGGGTTCGAGTCCTCCCTGGCCTGCCAAAAATTATTATGAAAAAAGTTGTAAGTTTTTTAGAAGAAGTTAAGTTAGAATTTAAAAAAGTTGTTTGGGCTGGTAAAAAAGAGGTAATTACTGCTACGGTATCTGTTTTGGCATTTTCTGTTTTTGTTGCGGCTGTACTGAGCATATTGGATTATTTTCTTTCTATAGGTCTGAAATCTATATTTTAGGATATTTATATAAATGAGTGATTTGAAATGGTATGTTATGCATACACAGGTTGGCTATGAGGAAAAAGTTAAAAATATGCTTGAGAAGAAAATCAAAGATGAGGGTATTGGCGAGTATATAGAAGAAATATTTGTTCCCTTTGAAGAGGTTATAGAACTTAAGAAGAACAACAAGAAAGAAATAGTTAGAAAGTGTCTCTATCCGAGTTATGTTTTTATAAAAGCCAAAATGACCGACAAGTTGCATAATATCGTCAGAAAAATGTCGTTTGTTTCGGGTTTTGTAGGATATAAAAACGAGCCCACACCCTTGAGCGAAAACGAAGTAAAAGAGATTTTTGCAAAAATAGAGAGTTCGAAGGAATCTCCAAGACTGTCTGTAACATTTGAGGAAGGTCAGTCTGTAAGGGTTCTTGATGGTCCTTTTGCTAATTTTGTCGGCACTATAGAAGAGATGGACATAGATAAGGGAAGATTGAAAATTTTAATAAGTATTTTTGGAAGATCTACTCCGGTTGAACTTAACTACAATCAGGTAGAAAAAGTAGAAGAATAGAAAGGAGTTCTATCAATGGCAAAAGAGATAATGGCACAAATTAAACTTCAAATAGAAGCGGGTAAAGCTACACCGGCTCCTCCTGTCGGGCCGGCATTGGGTCAGCACGGTGTTAATATTATGGATTTTGTTAAAAAATTTAACGATGCCACGAGAGATAAAAATGATATTATACCTGTTATCATAACAGTATACAAAGACAGATCGTTTGATTTTATAACAAAAACTCCGCCGGCGAGTTCTTTGATAAAAAAAGCTTTGGGATTAGAGAAGGGTTCAAGTGATTCAGCAAGACAAAAAGTTGCTACTATCAAAAAAGAACAGCTCGAGGAGATAGCAAGGACGAAATTGCCGGATTTGAATACAAATGATATATCGCAAGCAATGAAAATTATAGCCGGTACGGCAGTTAATATGGGTGTAACCGTAGAGGAATAATATTTTAGTTACCACTTAATGTGGGAGCCAGAAGGAGTGTTAAGTATGGCGAAAAGAGGTAAAAAGTATTTAGAGGCTATAAAGGCTTATGATCATTTGAAAGAGTATGAACTTGACGAAGCTGTGGAAATTCTAAAGAAGATAGCCTATGCAAAATATGATGAAACCGTAGAGGTTCATATGAGGCTTGGAGTTAATCCTAAGCATTCAGACCAGCTTGTTAGAGGCTCTGTTTCCTTGCCTAACGGTACAGGTAAAACCGTAAGAGTTTTAGTGTTCGCAAAAGGTGAAAAAATGAAAGAAGCGGAAGATGCAGGTGCCGATTTTGTTGGCGGAGAGGATTTGGCAGAGAAAATTACCAAAGAGGGCTGGATGGATTTTGATAAAGTTATAGCAACCCCTGATATGATGGGTGTTGTTGGTAAGTTGGGTAAGGTGTTGGGACCAAGGGGATTAATGCCCAATCCTAAGGTAGGAACCGTAACATTTGATATAAAGGGCGCCGTAGGAAGAACAAAGGCCGGAGAAATTGAATTCAGAGTTGATAAAACGGCTAATATTCATGCAGGTGTTGGTAAAAAGTCGTTTGAAAATGAGAAGCTGAAGGAGAATATATTGGCTTTGCACAGTGCAATAATAAAGGCAAAACCTGCAACGAGTAAAGGCAAATATATAAAATCCTTTTATCTATCAACAACCCATTCCCCAAGTGTTAAAATTAATGTGCAATCAATCTAATATTGATATAAAAAATAAAAGGTCGCAGACTGCAGGTAGCTTTTTTAAAGCTTTAATGTGTGCCTGCAATAGACTAAGTCTTTGACCCGTCTTAAAGAAAGGAGGGTGTATTGAAGAGAGAGCGAAAATTAGAGCTATCTAAGAAGTTGAGAGAGCAGCTCGGCAGTGCAACCGCGGTTTTTGCAGTAAGCTATTCCGGATTAAATGTTTCCGATATGGAAGATGTAAGAAACAGCATAAAGGAATCCGGCGGAACTTTTAATGTTATCAAAAACAGTGTTGTTAGTAAAGCCGTTGAAGACGGTGAATTGAGTTCACTGAAGGAATATCTAAAAGGTCCGAATGCTTTTGCTTTGAGCTTTGATGAACCTGCTGACTTAGCCAAACTTTTGATTGCCAAAGAGAAAGAGCACAAGAAGTTAGAAGTTAAATTTGGCGCTTTGGGTGGTCAAATTATCTTTAGGGAACAGATAGAATCGCTGAGTAAATTACCTTCGAAAGAGGTTATGCTTGCTCAATTACTTGCTACGATGAATGCTCCTGTCGGTGGTTTTGTTAATGTTCTTGCCGGAAATTTAAGAAAAGTATTGTATGCTTTAAAAGCTATTGAAGAAAAAAAGAAAGAAGAAAATTAGGAGGAAAAGATGGCTGATATCACAAAAGAAGATGTTGTAAGTTTTATCGAAAATATGACTGTTATTGAACTTGCTGAATTTGTAAAAGAATTGGAAGACAAATTTGGTGTATCTGCTGCCGCACCTGCTGCTGTTGCTGCCGCACCTGCTGCTGGAGCAGAGGCTGCCGCACCTGCAGAGCAGACAGAGTTTGATGTAATATTGAAAGGTGTTGGAGACAAAAAAATCCAAGTTATTAAAGCAATTAGAGAGGTTACAGGACTTGGATTAAAGGAATCTAAGGCATTGGTTGATTCCGCACCTGCACCTGTAAAAGAAAAAATAAGCAAAGAAGAGGCTGAATCTTTAAAGGCTAAGATTGAAGAATCAGGCGCTGAAGTAGAAATTAAGTAGATTATCAGAGAACATCAAGCACGGAAAGGGGTTTGGCAAAAGCCTCTTTCCTTTTTTTTTCTTAAACCAATTAAATATAAACGAGGTGAATAAATGGCCAAACCTCTTAAGTTAGACTATAGATTAAGAGCTACTTTCGGTAAAACTAAGACGATTATTGACATACCCGATCTTTTAAGACTTAACATAAATTCTTTTAACACTTTTGTAGATAAAAATAGTAAAATAGAAAAAAATCTGGATAATGTTTTAAAATCCATTTTTCCCATAGATGATATACATGGAAAACTTAGACTTGAACTTGTTGATTGGGAAATAAAAAAGCCTAAATTCAGTTCCGATGAATGCAAATCCAAGGGCATATCCTATACAGGAACTTTAACCGTTAAGGTTAGGCTTACGCTTTGGGATATAGATGAGGAAAGTTCTAAAAAACTCAATGTAAGGGATATTAAAGAACAGGAAGTATATGTATGTGAAGTGCCTTTAATCAGCGAATCCGGAAGTTTTATAATAAACGGGGTGGAAAGGGTCATAGTAGGCCAGGTTCACAGGTCTCCCGGTGTTATATTTAAAAAGATATCGGAGATTTCCGGAAAAGGTCAGTATTATGGCCAAATTATACCGGAAAGGGGAAGCTGGGTAGAGTTCGAAACCGATGCTAAGGATATTCTCCATACCAGAATAGATAGAAAAAAGAAGTTTCCAAGCACAATACTGCTTGAAGCATTAGGTTTTGACGAAAGTGAAATACTAAAACTGTTTTATAAAAATTTACATATAAAAATAAAAGACAACGCATTATTCGCAAAAGTAAAGGATGATATTTTGGGTTTTAGGGTATCGAGAGATGTTGTGCATAATGGAGAAGTTGTCGTTAAAGAAGGCAAGAAAATAACAAGAAAGGCTCTTAAAGTTCTTTTTGAGAACTCTATTGAATATGTTCCTATCAAAGAGACAGAGCTAAATGATAAGTATTCCGCATCCTTGGTGGAAGTTGACGATGCAGATTCTGAAAACGGGAAAATGCTTTTATTTAATGTAGGAAGCAAAATTGAAGCCGAGTCTTTAAGTGCTGCAAAAAAACACAATATTGAATTTGATATTGCCTATTCAAAATATAACGATTACTTAATAATAAATACATTGCTTGCGGGCAGAGAAGTTTTAAGGAAAAAGAAGCTTCTTATTACCGGAGAGCTTGAAAATCAGCAACTTGCAAAGGTCTTTATACACACACTAATGAGACCGGGCGAACACACATCCGTAGAGGATGCCGAAAAGTTTTTTGACAACATATTTTTTTCACCGGATCGTTACGATATCTCTTCTGAGGGAAGAATCAGACTTAATGAAACCTTTAATATAGACGTACCAAAAGATGTTAGAGTTCTGACAAAGGATGATTTTATAGGTATTATTAATCAAATCATACTTTTGGAAAATGATGAAATCTCACCTGATGATATAGATAGTTTATCTAATAGAAAGGTTAATCTTGTCGGGGAATTACTTTATAAAGAGGTTAGAAAAGGTCTGCTGAGGATGCAGAGAATAATAAAGGATAAAATGATAATGAAAGATTTAGATACGGTAACCCCTTATGATATAATTAATACTAAGCCGGTTGCGGTGTCGATAAAAGACTTTTTCTCAACAGGTCAGCTGTCTCAATTTTTGGATCAGACAAATATATTATCTGAAATTTCTCATAAAAGAAGATTGTCGGCTTTGGGCGCAGGCGGACTAACAAGGGAGCGCGCAGGGTTTGAAGTTAGGGATGTTCACCCAACTCATTACGGTAGAATATGTCCTATTGAAACGCCGGAAGGACCTAATATAGGACTTATTTCTTCACTTGCCATTTATTCAAGGGTTAACGAGTTTGGCTTTTTGGAAACCCCTTATAGAAAAGTTGAAAACGGAATTGTTTCCAATGATATTAGCTATTTTTCTGCATCACAAGAAAAAGACCATATTATAGCACAGGCTTCAGCACCCCTAAATGACGATAATTCTTTTGTAAACGATTATGTTTCCTGCAGAAAGAACGGGGAATTTATAGTTGTTAAAAAAGATGAAGTTGACTTGATGGATGTTACTACAAACCAGATTATATCTGTTGCAGCAGGTCTTATTCCTTTTTTGGAGCATGATGATGCAAATAGAGCATTGATGGGTTCAAATATGCAGCGTCAGGCCGTTCCTTTAATGAGATCCGAATCTCCTTTGGTGGGAACCGGTATGGAGTCTGTTGCCGCAAAATATTCAAGGTACGCCATTGTTGCAGAAAAAGACGGAATAGTAGAGAGAATAGACGATAAAATTTATATATCGCATAAGGGTAAAGAGGGTTATGAGCTTATATCCTATGAGCTTCATAAATTTACAAGATCAAATCAGGACACATGTTTTTCTCAGGTGCCTGTAGTATCGGTTGGGGATTTTGTAAAAGCCGGTCAGGTTATTGCGGATGGTCCTACTATGGATAAAGGCGAACTTGCTTTGGGTAAAAATCTTGTTGTTGCATTTATGCCTTGGAGAGGATACAACTACGAAGATGGTATAACCATATCAAGACGAGTGGTTGAAGAAGATATGTACACCTCTATTCACATTAAGGAATTTAATGTCTATGTAAGGGATACAAAGTTTGGCAATGAAGAAGTAACCTCCGATATACCGAATGCTTCGAGTGAAACGCTTAAATATTTGGATAAGGACGGTATTGTAAGAATCGGTTCGTATGTTAGTCCGGGAGATATATTGGTGGGTAAGGTTACGCCTAAGGCGGAAACACACTATTCACCGGAAGAAAAGCTTTTAAGGGCAATTTTTGGAGAAAAGGCGACGAATGTTTCAGATTCTTCCTTGCGTGTTCCTTCCGATACAAACGGAATAGTTATAGATGTAAAAATATCAAGAAGACGGGGTATCAAAAAAAATCCAAGGGAACAGGAAATTATCAATCAGGAGATAGAGAAGCTGAATAAAAGTATGCATGATAAACTTTTTCTTTTGGAAGAGTTAAAATTAAAAGAATTAAGAGAGAAGGCAATTGGAATAACCCTTGATGCCGATATAACCCTTGATGGTTTAAAATTGAAGAAGAATGAGGTATTGACTGCGGCTACCGTTGAGAAATTAAATGAAAAGAATCTTTTAAAGATATTAGATAAAGATGATGTTCAGGCAATAGAGTCACGATACAAAGAGATGGTAAAATCCATAAAAAATTATCATAATGAAAAAATTAAGAATATTGACAGAGAGAGTGATGTGCCTCCAGGCGTTCTAATGGCTATTAAGGTTTATATAGCGACAAAAAGAAAACTTTCCGTGGGCGATAAAATGAGTGGTAGGCATGGAAATAAGGGTGTTGTTTCAAAGATACTGCCTGCTCAAGATTTGCCGTTTTTAGAAGACGGTACACCTGTTGATATAGTTTTAAATCCCCTTGGAGTCCCGTCAAGAATGAATATAGGTCAGATAATGGAGACACACCTTGGATGGCTTTCTAAGGGCTTGGGTAAAAAAATAGATTTACTTTTAAAAAGCGGTAGAAAAGATGCATTGAGAGATTTTTTAAAACAGATATTTAACGACAAAGAGTCGGATGAATTAATAAATTCTTTTAATGATGAAGAGATTGAAAGATATGCAAAAGAGTGGATTAACGGTGTTCATTTTGCAAACCCCGCATTTGAAGGTGCAAAAGAGATGGATTTGAAATATCTTCAGGGGCTGGCGGGATTTAAAAAACTTAAAAGTACGCTTTACGATGGCGTGAGTGGTGAAAAATTTATTGAGCCTGTAACTGTTGGGGTTATGTATGTTTTAAAGTTGCATCATCTTGTTGATGAAAAAGTTCATGCAAGAAGTGTAGGACCTTATTCCCTCGTGACACAGCAGCCTCTTGGCGGTAAAGCACAATTTGGAGGACAAAGGTTCGGCGAAATGGAAGTATGGGCAATGGAGGGCTACGGTGCAAGTTATACCCTACAGGAAATGTTGACAATAAAATCCGATGATATAAGCGGAAGAAATAAGACTTACGAATCCATAGTAAAAGGTAAGCCTATTCCTTTGGGAGGGGTGCCTGAATCCTTCAATGTTCTTGTTAAAGAGATGCAGGCTTTGGGTTTAGATATTGAACTTCTAAAAGATGTAAGAAGGAAATAGGGGGAATATATGTTTACTGTATTAAAAAGCAAACCTAAATCCGCAAAAGATTTTGATGCTATAAGAATTAAATTGGCATCTCCTGAGAAAATAAGACAATGGAGCTATGGAGAAGTCAAAAAGGCTGAAACTATAAATTACAGAACATTTAAGCCCGAGAGGGACGGTCTGTTTTGTGCAAAAATATTTGGACCCATCAAAGACTATGAATGTTTATGCGGAAAGTATAAGAGAATTAAGTATAAAGGTATAGTGTGTGAAAAATGTGGCGTTGAAGTGACCGAATCAAAGGTAAGGCGAGAAAGGATGGGGCATATAGAACTTGCAACTCCCGTAAGTCATATATGGTATCTTCGCTCTGTGCCAAGCATTATGGCTGATTTACTTGAAATGAAACTCAAGGATTTGGAAAGAGTTATATATTATGAGGCGTATGTTGTAATAGAGAGCGAAGTTGAAGATATTCCTGTTAAAAGTGTTCTTTTGGATTCTGCTTATAGGGCATATACGGAAGAGTACGGTGTAAGGTTTATAGCTGAGATGGGGGCATCTGCCATACAAAAACTGCTTAAAAAGATTGACCTTGATGTATTGATACTTGAACTGAAAGATGAACTCGAAGCCACTAAATCTGAAGCCAAGAAGAAAAAAATTATTAAACGAATGAAGCTGGCTGAAGAATTCAGAAGAAGCGGCAATAAACCTGAATGGATGATAATGGAAGTTTTGCCCGTGTTACCCCCGGATTTAAGGCCTCTTGTATCTCTTGACGGAGGAAGGTTTGCTTCAAGTGATTTAAATGATCTTTACAGGAGAGTGATAAACAGGAATAATAGGCTTAAAAGGCTTATGGAGCTTGGAGCCCCTTCAATAATTATAAGAAATGAGAAGAGAATGCTCCAGGAAGCCGTCGATGCTTTGATAGACAACGGAAGAAGAAAGCAGGTTGTAAGATCGTCGAATAATAGACCTTTAAAATCGTTAAGTGAATCAATAAAAGGTAAAGAAGGAAGATTTAGAAGAAATCTTCTTGGAAAAAGGGTCGATTATTCAGGTCGTTCCGTTATTGTTGCAGGACCTGAATTAAGAATGGACCAGTGCGGACTTCCTAAAATTATGGCACTTGAATTATTTAAGCCGTTTATATACAAC
The DNA here is from genome assembly GCA_027064405.1 of Desulfurellales bacterium. Classification (GTDB taxonomy): domain Bacteria; phylum Campylobacterota_A; class Desulfurellia; order Desulfurellales; family Hippeaceae; genus JAMOPP01. Next base: position 6,527 of record JAMOPP010000052.1, on the reverse strand, counting down.
AAGCTGATAGAAGAAGGGCATGCAACAACCGTTAAATCGGCAAAGAAAATGGTTGAGAAAAGAGACCCTGAAATATGGAAAATTTTAGAGGAGGTTGCAAAAGACCATCCGGTTCTTTTAAATAGAGCGCCTACTCTACATAGACTTTCCATACAAGCCTTTCACCCCGTTCTAACAGATGAAAAGGCTATAAGACTTCACCCTTTGGTCTGTTCCGCTTTTAACGCTGATTTTGATGGAGATCAGATGGCAATTCATCTTCCTTTGAGCGTTGAAGCCAGGCTTGAATCTGAAGTGATTATGCTCTCAACTGAAAATATTATATCACCTGCCCACGGAAACCCTATTGCTCTGCCGAGTCAGGATATGATTCTTGGTATATATTATATGACAAAATCTCGTGACGGTCAAAAGGGCGAGGGGTTGATATTCTCGTCCTTAGATGAGGTTCACCGTGCTTATGATATAGGGATATGTGCTTTAAATGCTAAGATAAAAGTAAAAATAGATGATGAGATGGTGAATACGACGGTTGGAAGGGTTTTGTTTTACGAGATTGTTCCTAAGGATTTATCTTTTAAAAAGGTTAATAAGCTGTTTACAAAAAAAGAGATGAACAAGTTTATAACATCGTTGTACAGACAGTATGATTTGCCCACCATTGTTAGATTTTTGGATAATGTTAAAGCCTTAGGGTATGAAACCTCTACCAAAACGGGAATTTCCATATCTGTTGAGGATATGATAATTCCTGATGAGAAGAAGGAAATAGTCTCAAAAGCCGAAAGTGATGTCAGGGAGATACAAAATCAATACAGAGAAGGTTTGTTGACAGATTCTGAAAGGTACAACAAATCTATAGATATTTGGAGTTCAGCTACGGATAGGATAGCATCTGCAATGATGAAACAGCTTGGAGGAGATTATGGAGAGAGTTTTAATCCCATTTATATGATGGCTGATTCAGGTGCGAGGGGTTCCGCCCAGCAAATGAGACAACTTGCAGGTATGAGGGGTTTGATGGCAAAGCCTTCCGGTGATATTATAGAAACTCCTATTAAATCAAACTTTAAAGAGGGTTTGACCGTTCTTGAATATTTTACATCTACACACGGAGCAAGAAAAGGACTTGCAGATACCGCTTTAAAAACGGCTAATGCAGGTTATTTGACAAGAAAACTTATAGATGTATCTCAGGATGTTATTATAACTATGGATGATTGCGGAACAACGGAAGGGGTTGATGTAACGGCTTTGATGGTTAACGGAGAAGAGATAGAGTCTTTGGAAGATAGGATTTTGGGAAGGACAGCCGCTGAGGATGTAATCAATCCGTTTACAGAAGAAATTATAGTTAAAGACGGTGAAGAAATCAATGAAGCTAAAGTAGCTCAAATTACTGAAGCCGGTATTAAAAAGGTAAGAATATATTCCGTATTAACATGTAAAGCTGAAAGAGGTGTCTGTTCTAAGTGCTACGGAAGGAATTTAGCGAGGGGGGGAAGAGTTGAGAAAGGTGAATCGGTAGGTATTGTTGCCGCTCAATCTATAGGAGAACCCGGAACGCAGCTTACATTGAGAACATTCCATGTTGGAGGCACTGCATCAAGATTAAGTGAAAAAATGTCTGCAGAAACTAAAAGAGCCGGAATAGTAAGATATTTCAATCTTCATACCTCTTTAAACTCGGATAATGATAATGTGGTTTTATCGAGGCGTGATGCTGCCGTATTAATTACAGAGCCGCAGATAGTGTCAAAATCCAAAGGAATAGTTTCTATTGATGAAGATAAAACATACTACTATATAAAAGTTCATGAAAATGAAGTCTATAAAATCAAAAAGGTTAATTTTGTAAGAGAAGACGACATTATATCCGGAGGAGCCGACGCTATCGGTAAATATTATTTAAGCGTCAAGGATAAGGACGAAGTCAATGAATACGATCTTCTCGTTGAAAGAGTACTTGAAGTTTATGATGTTCCCAAGAAGATACCTTATGCTTCAAAAATCCACCTTAAAGACGGTGAAACAATAAAGAGATTTGTAAAAGCTGAGGATGCGGGGAAGATAAAATTAATTACTTTAAAAGGCGATAAATTTGAACCTGTAGACGATTTTAAGGATGGATTAATAGATAAATACGGTACTCATATTGTTATTGAAAAAGAAAACGGAGAAAATGTAAGATACTATATTCCCAAAGATTCTTTTATTTATGTTAAAAACGGACAAAGTGTGAATGGTGGAGATATTATAGCCGGATTTGAAGACGAACTAAAAAAGAGAATTTTTGAAAGTGATTCAAATATGTACATAAGCAGTGTGACAATAGCTGAATGGGATGCTTATACAGATTATCTTTTGGCTGGTATCGACGGGTACATAAGGTATAGAGATTTGGTGCAGAATGTTACGCTGAGAGAGGAAATTGATAGAATCACATCAAGAAAGAGCTTCGTTGTTATGGAAAGCAAAAACATCTCTATGAAACCGAGAATAGAAATTGTTGATGAAAACGGCAAAATAAAACAGTTTCAAAATGTTGAAGGGGATGCTTTATACTATTTGCCGCCGAAGGTTATTTTACAGAAAGAAGACGGTGATACCGTTAAGGCGGGTGATGTTATAGGAAAAATACCTAAGGAGCTTGACAAAACAACGGATATTACGGGTGGTTTGCCTCGTGTAAGTGAGCTTTTTGAAGCTAAAAAACCAAAAAATATGGCTGTTGTTAGTGAGATTAGCGGCATAGTTTCTTATGGAAAAGAGTCAAAGGGGAAAAGGAAGATTATAGTTTCATCAATAATAGGCAAGGGCGAAGTGAAGAAAGAATATCTGATTCCAAGAAACAAGAGGATACTTGTTTATCCCGGAGATAGGGTGGATGCAGGAGAGTCTCTGACAGACGGCTCAATAAATCCCCATGATATACTGTCCATTCTTGGAGAAAGAGAACTTCAGAAGATTCTTGTCAGTGAAATACAACAGGTTTATAAACTGCAGGGTGTTGCCTTAAATGATAAACATGTGGAGGTCGTTGTTAGGCAGATGCTGTCAAAGGTTTTCATAGAAGATGCCGGAGATAGTGATTTTATAGAAGGAGAAGTTATCAACAGGTTTATGTTTACGAGGAAAAATGAATACTTGGTAAGAAGAGGCAAATCTCCTGCACTTGGAAGGATTGTATTGCTTGGAATAACAAAGGCTTCTTTAAATACAGACAGTTTTATATCTGCAGCATCATTTCAAGAAACGACGAGAGTGCTCACGGAATCGTCCATTTCCGGTAACATAGATTTATTAAGGGGATTGAAAGAAAATGTAATAGTGGGTAGGATTATACCTGTTGGAACAGGTCAGAAGAAATTTGATGATATAACGCTTGTGCCAAATTTACTTGACAAATGAAGCTTTTATTGTTAATTTACCCAAGTTCAAATTTTAAGGAGGTAAGAAGTGCCTACGATTAATCAACTAGTAAGAAAAAGTAGACAAAAGGTTGAAATTAGAAAAAAGACATTGGCTTTACAGAGTTGCCCTCAAAGAAGGGGTGTATGTACAAGGGTATATACAACTACACCTAAAAAGCCTAACTCAGCTTTAAGAAAAGTGGCAAGAGTTAAGTTGACAAGCGGATATGAAGTGACTGCTTATATACCCGGAGAAGGACATAATCTTCAGGAGCATTCCATTGTTCTTGTAAGAGGAGGAAGGGTAAAGGATTTACCCGGTGTTAGGTATCATATAGTGAGAGGTGCACTTGATGTGAGTGGTGTTGATGATAGAAGAAAGGGCAGATCTAAATATGGAGCAAAGAGACCCAAAAAAGATTAAGGAGAAAATGGAGAAATGAGGAGAAGAAGAGCCGAGAAAAGAGTAGTATCTAAAGATCTCGTATATAGTAGTGTCCTTGTTACCAGGATAATAAACAAGGTGATGTGGGACGGTAAAAAGTCTCTTGCAGGTAAGATATTCTATCAGGCTATGGATATAATTAAAGAGAAAACATCCCAAGAACCTATGGAAGTTTTATTGCAGGCAATGGAGAATATAACTCCTAAAATAGAGGTCGTACCGAGAAGGGTTGGTGGTGCTACATATCAAGTACCCATTGAAGTAAGAGCCGAGAGGCAAAGAAGTCTTGCCATAAGATGGCTTGTTAATTATTCAAGGTCAAGAAGTGAAAGAAAGATGTCCGAGAAATTAGCAGGAGAAATAATGGATGCAGCCAATAATAGAGGAGCGTCTGTAAAGAAAAGAGAAGAGACGCATAAAATGGCTGAGGCAAACAGAGCCTTTGCTCATTATAGATGGTAAAAGAGGTGAAGTGTGTCGCGTAAGTACAGTCTTGATAAGATAAGAAATATAGGAATTATAGCTCATATAGATGCAGGAAAAACAACTACAACGGAAAGAATTTTATATTATACCGGTGTATCGCACAAAATAGGTGAAGTGCATGACGGTACGGCTATAATGGATTGGATGGAACAGGAGAAAGAAAGAGGTATAACAATTACTTCGGCTTCCACCACATGTTTTTGGAATAAGAATATGATTAACATTATTGATACTCCCGGGCATGTTGATTTTACCGTTGAAGTTGAAAGGTCTTTGAGGGTTTTGGACGGAGCAGTAGGCGTGTTTTGTGCTGTGGGCGGTGTAGAGCCCCAAAGCGAGACTGTATGGAGACAGGGTGATAAATATCATGTTCCTCGTATAGCTTTCATTAATAAAATGGATAGAGTTGGTGCAGATTTTTATAGTGTATTGGACGAGATGAAGGATAAACTCAACACCAAAAATGTTCCTCTTCAAATCCCCATAGGCGCTGAGAATAATTTTGTCGGAGTAGTTGACCTAATAAAGATGAAGGCAATAATTTGGGATTCGGATGTTTTGGGTGCAACTTTTTCCGAAAAAGATATACCGGAAGAATTGGTTGACAAGGCTGCAGAGTATCGAGCTATGCTCATTGAGTCCATAGCTGATTTTGACGATGAAATTATGGAAAAATATTTAGATGGCTCAGATGAGATTTCAGAAGATGAAATTAAGAAAGCAGTGAGAAAGGCGACCATTGATAATAAAATAACGCCTGTTCTGTGCGGAACGGCTTTTAAAAATAAAGGTGTTCAGCCTCTGCTGGACGCTGTTGTTGATTTTTTACCCTCACCTCTTGATGTTCCGCCTATTGAATGTGTTGATGCTAAAACAAAAGAAACCGTTATAAGAAAAGCTGACGATAAGGAGCCCTTGGCTCTGCTTGCTTTCAAAGTAATGAGCGATCCTTATGTTGGCAAGTTGACATATATAAGGGTTTATTCCGGGGTCTTAAAATCCGGTTCTTATGCATACAATTCAACCAAAGGTAAAACAGAAAGGATAGGCAGACTTTTGAGAATGCACTCAAATAAACGAGAAGAGGTTGATAGTGTATATGCAGGTGATATTGCAGCTGTAATAGGACTTAAATATACGGGCACAGGTGATACCTTGTGTGATGAGAATAAACCGGTCTTACTTGAGAATATAGAATTTCCCGATCCTGTTATATCAATTGCAGTTGAGCCTAAGACCAAAGCTGATAGGGATAAATTGTCTGCGGGACTTCAAAAACTTGCAGAAGAAGATCCTACATTTAAAGTTAGATTCGATGAGGAAACCAATCAAACAATTATTTCCGGAATGGGTGAGTTGCACCTTGATATAATAGTCGATAGATTAAGAAGAGAATTCAATGTCGGTGTCAATGTTGGAAAACCTCAAGTTGCTTACAAAGAGACAGTCAAAAAGAGCGTAAAACAGGAAAGCAAGTTTATAAGACAAACCGGTGGTCATGGTCAGTATGGTCATGTATGGATAACCATAGAGCCGTTGGAAAGAGGTAAAGGATTTGAATTTGTTAATTCAATTGTAGGTGGTGTGGTTCCGAGAGAATTTATACCGGCGGTTGAAAAGGGTGTTAAAGAAGCGATGGAAACAGGGGTTGTCGGCGGATATCCTATGGTTGATGTAAAGGTTACGCTATTTGACGGTTCATATCATGATGTTGATTCATCTGAAATGGCTTTTAAAATAGCTGGTTCTATGGCACTAAAGGATGGTGCAAAAAGAGCAGCTCCCTACTTGCTGGAACCGGTTATGGAGGTTGAAGTTAATGTACCCGAGCAGTACCTCGGAGATGTTATGGGTGACATCAATTCAAGGCGCGGAAAAATTAAAAATATGAGAGAAAAGGGCAAACTTAAAATAATAAAGGCCGATATTCCTTTGGGAGAGATGTTTGGGTATGCAACGGTATTAAGATCAGTAACGCAGGGTAGAGGTACATACACTATGCAATTTTCCCATTACGAAGAGGTGCCGAAATCTATATCTGAAAAAATTATAAAGAAAGATACTTAAGGAGGCTTTTATGGCAAAAGAAAAATATGTTCGTTCAAAACCACATATCAATATTGGCACAATAGGTCATGTAGACCACGGAAAAACCACTTTGACAGCTGCTATTACAAAAAGAC
>JAMOPP010000051.1 GCA_027064405.1 Desulfurellales bacterium | reverse complement strand
TTATTTTTGCTATGGCAAATCCGAATCCTGAGATTACGTATGATAAAGCCAAACACGCAAACCCAAATGTTATTATGGGCACAGGAAGAAGCGATTATCCCAATCAGATAAACAATGTTCTTGCCTTTCCATTTTTATTTAGGGGCGCTTTGGATACAAGGGCAAAACAGATAAATGATGAGATGATGATGGCTGCTGCTAAGGCGCTTGCTAAACTTGCGAAAGAGGATGTTCCGGAAAGTGTGCTTAAAGCGTATGGAGTGGAAAACCTGAAATTCGGACCGGATTATATTTTGCCTAAACCGTTTGATCCGAGGGCTCTTGCTTATGTTGCTCCGGCTGTTGCGCAGGCAGCCATAGATTCGGGTGTAGCTCAGATAGAAAATTTTGATATGAAATCATATAAAGAGCAGTTACTTGAGAGATTGGATAAAACAAAAGCGGTGACAAGGTACATATATAATAAAGCTAAAGATAATCCAAAGAGGGTTGTTTTTACCGAAACAACAGATGCCAATATTCTAAGGGCGGTTCAGGATGCTTTGGATGAAGGTATTGTGCACCCTATTTTTATAGGAGCAAGAAACTATACAAAAGACGATGTGTCAAAAAAGATTAAAGAGCTTGGGTTAAGAGAAGATATGCTTGATAAGATAGAGTTTATTGACCCTGTGCTTTACAGCAAAACCGAAGAGTACGCCAAACAAGTTTTTAATGCAAGGCAGAGAAAGGGCTTAACCCGGCAGGAAGCTCTATACCTTATGGAGCATAGGCCTAATTATTTTGCCGCTATGATGGTGCAACGCGGGGATGCAGACTCGATGATAGTGGGCGAAAATTACAATTATCCTGCAATTATAAAACCTATACTCCAGTTTGGAGACAAGCAGAAAGATAGTGTTGTGGCAGGACTTTATGTTATGATTATTAATAACAAAATATATGTTTTTGCTGATACTACAATAAATATTGATCCCACAAGCGAGGAGCTTGCTACCATTGCAAAAGAATCTGCAGATTTTTATAAAGATTTAACCGACGAGGAGCCTGTTGTGGCTATGTTGTCATTTTCCAATTTTGGAAGCAACAATCAAGAGGATGCGAGAAAGGTTAGAGAAGCTGTTGCTATATCAAGAGAAAAATATCCTGATATGGTTGTTGACGGGGAGATACAGGCTAATGTTGCGGTAGACAAAGATTTAAGAAATCGTTTTTATCCGTTTAGTACATTAAACGGCAAAGATGTTAATGTTTTGATTTTCCCGAATCTTGATGCTGCAAATATTGCGTATAAGCTTGTCTATAAGATGGGCGGAGCATATCCAATAGGGCCTATACTTATAGGGCTTGAGCAGTCTGCGCATGTTCTTGAAATGGGTTCAAACTCGAGAATGATAGAAGATATGATAGCACTATCCGTATTTGATGCGCAAAGAAAAGAGAAAAAATAATTTTTTAGGGGGTGTGATATGTTTAGAAGGGGTCTATTTTCATTTCTTGCTATTGCTTTGCTTGTTTCTGTTTTTGCAATTACTTCATTTGCAAAACCAATAGTGATTAAGTTCAGCCATGTTGTTGCGGTTGATACGCCAAAAGGAAAAGCTGCTAACTATTTTGCAAAGATAGTTAAAGAAAGGACAAATGGAAGGGTTATTGTTAAGGTTTATCCAAACGCTATGCTTTACAACGATAGGGCAGCAATTGAAGCGTTACAGATGAACGCCATTCAGATGGCTTGCCCTACAAGTGCTAAATTTACAGGTTGGTTGCCGGAGTTGCAGCTTTTTGATTTGCCTTTCTTGTTTAAAAACGCAGAGCATCTGCATAAGGTGATGGACGGACCGGTTGGTCAGAAAATTCTAAAACTCTTTAAAAGAAAGGGTATGCTCGGATTGGCATTTTGGGATAACGGATTTAAGGTTTTATCCAACAACAAACATCCAATCGTTCTTCCGAAGGATGCTAAGGGTTTGAAGTTTAGGGTTATGTCTTCTCAGGTATTGCAGGAGCAGTTTAAGGCGGTAGGAGCCTCTCCTCAGGTTCTGCCTTTCTCGGAGGTTTACTCCGCACTTGAACAGGGTGTTGTTGACGGATGCGAGAATCCATGGTCAAATCTCTATACAAAGAAATTCTACGAAGTTGCACCATACACAACAGAATCCTACCACGGATATTTGGGTTATGTTCTTGTAACAAACCAAATTTTCTGGAACAAGCTACCTAAGGATTTGAAAAAAATAATATTAGGATGCGTGAAAGATGCCACGGCTTATAATAGAGAAATAGATGCAAAATTAACAGAGGAGCAGAGAGCCAAGGTATTGAAAGATCCTAAGGTTAAAGTTGTCACTTTAACAAAAGAGCAGAGGGCTGTTTGGGTAAAGAAATTAAGAGCTATTTATCCTAAATTTTATAAAGTAATCGGAAAAGACTTAATCGAAGAAACCATTAAAGAGGGAAAAGATATTAAGTAAGTTCCTTTTCAGCCGATGAAGTTAAGATTTTATCATAACTTCATCGGTTTATGAGGTAAAATGCATGAATTTTATTGAATTTATAGATAGAAACTTGGACAGAATAGATAGGGCTGTGATGGTGGTTTTGTTTAGTCTTGCAACCATCTTGGCTTTTATGAATGTTGTATTGAGATATGTTTTTGGTTTTAGTTTGGTGTGGGCAGGCGAGCTTACGACATATTTATTTATATGGGCAACGATGTTTGGTGCAAGTTACGGATTTAAGATAGGTATGCATATATCTTTTAAAGCTTTGGTTCAGGCTCTTCCTCCTAAGATAGCAAAGGCTATTTTTGTATTTTCTCTAATCATAACCCTTTTTTACTTAATTATGCTTACAATATGGGGAATCAATCTTGTTAAGTTCGATTATATGACCGGCCAGGTGTCTATTGATATGCAAATACCTTTTTGGATAATCTATTTGGTTATTCCTATTACCATGGCAACGGCGGCTTGGAGAACAT
>JAMOPP010000050.1 GCA_027064405.1 Desulfurellales bacterium | reverse complement strand
ATCCGGATGGGACGGAGACGGCTTGCAACCTGTGGCCTCAACCAACTCCAGAAAAGTCCGAAAGGGTATCCCATCTGGATGGGATAAAGATGAAAATGAAGGTATTGGGTAATGGTAAATGTTAGATGTTAGATGTTAGATGTTAAATGTTAAATTAAATTTATAGGTTTTGGGTATTGGGTGTTAGGTGCTGGGTTTTTAATCAGTTTCGTGGGAAGATTTAATGTCTGGTGGACAACAGAGACCTAAAATAGCTTTTCAAGCTTGGCAATCTCTCCGACAAATCAGGCAGTAGAAATTCATCTTTTCTTCTTGAAACAACTACTATTTCGCACTCTTCTTTTATACTTTTATATAATTCTGTTATTCTGGATTCATTATCGTTAAAAAATCGCTCGGGTATAACTGCAATCCATTTTGCGTATATACCACCGGCTCTTTCTATTCTCAACCTTCGCGCAAGCCAATCCTTTGCTTTTTGACCCTGAAAACCTACTTTTGCATCAAATGATAGAAGTGTTCCCTTGCTTGTGGCAATAAGCGTATCGTATTCGGCTATAACATTACCAGGGTTTTTAGGGTCTTCAACCTTTATGTTAAAACCCACATCAACAAAAAAACTCCTATTGGGATCAAACATTCTGATATAATCAAAAACAAGACCCTGCACGCCTTTTTCAAATACATTACCTTTACTGTTATTCAACAACCCCTGGAGATGTTTAACAACTATGCTTTCAATCTCAATGGCAGCAGCTTTAGGACTAAATCTCTTATTATCATAGGAATTTCTAATCTTTGTTTTAAAATCGGTTTTTTCAAAAAGAGTATCCACATAATCTTTACATTTCTTATCTCTTTTTGCAATCTCACTACCTACCCTACTTTTTAGCCTATTCCAAAAGACATCAAACCTTGACCTTGCCTGGTAATCTTTTAAAACATTCTCAACGCTTTTTCTAAAAACAGATTTTATTTCATCTTTGCACGATACATCTCCACTGCCTGAAACCTTATATCTATTTTCAACCATCGCCCACGCTTTATCCCTTTTTATCCCTATCCTATGTTCACCTTCTACAACTTCAAGGTTTTTGTATATCTTTAAAAGCTCTTCGATGGTGAAATCGCTTCTCAACACCATTATATTCTGCCTTATGTCGCTGTCATATTCTATAATACTCAATGTCCCGGAGAATGGTTCAGCATATACTAATTTATCATTCTTCTTTCGCCTTTGCTGATAAAGAAACCAGAGCGCCAGTTGATGTATCTTTTGACCACCGCCAATATTCCACAGAATGGGATAATCCCATAATCCATTCTCCATAAGTGCAAACTTAACCTTATCAACAATCACTTTGACATTGGTGCTTTCTTTATTGTTTAAGAATACCCCTTCATGAACGGATATACCTCTACTTGTTAAGACATCCATTAATCCATTATTCCAGCCTTCTTTTAGGGCTCTACCTGTGTTTATTGGAAGATAATCACTTGCCTTAAGCTGAATAACAGGAATGGCATTTGTCGTATTCTGACTTGTGGTTATCCCAACCATAACAGTTTTGTTTTTCACGGTTTAGCTCCTTTGTAATTATTAAAATCATGATAAAAAATTCATAAAATTTTATCAAATTTAAATCTCAAACCGTCTCTCTTTACAAAAAGGATTTCTCAAAAACAATTAGATTATCCTTGCCAAATATAAAACCGTGTGATAAAAATGTAAAAATTATGACAAGACAACTGCAATCTATTACCTATTTTATTGCTTCTAAGATAGTAATATAAAGGAGATGAATGTTGCCTGCGTTAGAACAGTTCTTCTTTTCTCTTTCCTGGAGAAAAATCGAATTTTATCTAAAAGCCAACAGAGACAAAAAAGATTATAAGATACCAACATCTTTTGCTGTAAACAGCATAGTAAAGTCTATCGTGCTTGAAAACAAACTATTTGACGAAAATGGCGTATTATTTCATATTCCCAACAAACTTTATACATATAAACCACAAAAAGATACAATCTTGAAAGTAGAAGTGTTATTGACAGATAAAAATCTACATTTAGATGAAGAGTTTATAAAAGAACTCAAAAAGCATTTTTCCATCCCAAAAAACAACATAAATTATTCACTTATAGAAGATATAAATTCTCAAACTGTAGAATTCACAAACATCTACAACGAATTGAAGGATTCCCTTGATAGTATAGAAAATGCGGAATTTACCCTTGACTTCTTATACCCACTTCACTTCAAACCACTACCCAAAAGAACAAGAACATTCTTAGATAGCGAAACATTCTTTAAGCTGGGCAAAAGAAGATTTGAGAGACTTTTTAATAGAGATTTTCCGCAAATAGACATTGATAGATTTACTCTTTTGCCATACTATTGGAACTACACAGAAACAAGAAGATTGTCAAAAAGCCAAAATTTAACAACCCACTTCATAAACGGATGCATAGGAAAACTGTATATTAAAGGAGATTTAAGCAACTTAGCTTTCTATCTCCTGCTTGGAAAACAGCTACACTGGGGAACAAAGCTCTCCTACGGATACGGATATTACAAACTTTATCCAAAATCCCTATCCTACTTTAATCAATTCATAAATAACTTAGATTTCTACAAAAGCGTATATAGGCAATTTACAGAAGAATTTGATGATTTTGAAGAATCCCACATGTTGACAGATACACTTGTGGAAAATGTTTATAATGATTTTATAAATAATAAATACGATAACGATCCCGTCTCAATCTTCTACATAAACAAATCAAACGGAGAAAAAAGAGAGATTCATAAATTCTCGATAAAGGACAACTTTGCGCATAAAGTGCTTCTAAAAATGATAGAAAAGCCATTAGACAACGCATTTGAAGAAGAATCCATAGGATACAGAAAAGGCTACGGTAGGCATAAAGCAGTCGAGATGATAAGCACAGCCATCTCTGAAGGCTTTAGGTATGTGGTCGAATCTGACATAGAAGATTTCTTCCCATCTGTTGACCATTCACTTTTAAGG
>JAMOPP010000049.1 GCA_027064405.1 Desulfurellales bacterium | reverse complement strand
TTTGCCCACCTTCTCTTTGGGCTGTTTAGACTGTATAATCTAAATGTAGAAAAAACTACCAAAAGAATAATGTGTGCAAACGGAAACAGAAGAAGATTTATTGCTTATCCCCTAATCTATCCCAACAAATATGTCCCTGTTCCGCTGGCTATGAGAATGTCTTTGTCATTACGCAAAGATGACTGCGCAACGGCAATTTTGTTTCCAATACGCAAAGTGAAACCTGTTGACAAAAAGTAGCTTCCCTGTCCGGGTTTTAAAAAATCAATACGCAAATCAATTGTACCTATCTTAAATATTTGTTCTTTTATCTCTTCAAACGGTTTATCTACCATCTTTTTTACTACGCCCACAGACACAACTGCACCGTTTGTTGCATCTAATATTGAAGCAATAACGCCCCCGTGCAACATCTCATATTTGTAATTTCCGAAAAGCTCCTTTCTCATCTCAACTTTCACGCATACATTATCCTCTTCCAAAGAAACAACCTGCAACTTTAAGATATCGTGAAACGGCACCCTTTCTTCATATGTTTCTTTAAGAAACCGAACCAATTCGTCAAATTTCCGGTTTTTCATAGTCATAGATATTCTCCATTAAGCAAAATTTATAAACATAAATTTAAAACCTATCTAACTGCAATTCATCTTCTATTTTTAAACATTCGCTTCTTTTATTGTTTGTTACTCATATCTCAATGCGTCAATCGGATTCATATTTGCTGCTTTTCTTGCAGGCGCAATACCGAAAACTATGCCTATTGCCATAGAAAATATTAGAGATACAAGTATAATTGCAGGGTCAAGAATTAAAGGTATATGAAAAGCAAAGGATACAATATATGTAATAAGTATCCCGATAATTATACCTGCAATCCCACCCAAACTGGATAAAACTACGGATTCTATTAAAAATTGAACCAATATATCCTTAGCCATAGCCCCCACAGCCATCCTTACACCTATCTCTCTCGTCCTTTCAGTGACAGAAACAAGCATAATGTTCATAATACCTATACCGCCCACAACAAGGGATATGGCAGCTATTGAGCCAAGCATCACAGTCAACATAGATGTAATTTTAGAGATTGTATCAAGAAGTGCAGTCATACTTTTTACAGAAAAATCGCTGTCATCATCGTTTTTTATATGCCTCTTTTCTCTGAGCAATTGCTCTATCTGCAAAGAAGCCTCTTCAAGCGGTATTTTATCTTTTACTGAAGCCATAATAAGATGAATATTATCATTTCCGCTTATGCGTCTTTGAAACATCTTTATAGGCACAATGACTACATCGTCTTCATCTCTACCGAATGTATTTGCACCTTTTTCGTTTAACACTCCTATCACTTCACACGAAAAATTTTTAAGACTAATCCGTTTCCCAAGAGCAGCTTGCGAATCTAACATTAAATTTTTTATAACCGTTTTACCTAAGATACATACATTTTGTCCACTTCGCAGTTCTCTTTTATTAAATTTTCTCCCCATATTCATATGCCAATTCTGAACTGTAAAATAATCATTATTTATACCTTTTATGCTTGTTTTGTAATTCTGATTTTTATAAATCACCGTCATAGAAGCATTTTCAACAGGTGATACCGCTTTTAGCGTTAAAATCGAATTTTTTAATAAAGCCACGGTGTCACTCTTAAAGGGTTTGGTAACAGACGAAATACCTCCCGGACCGTTGTGTTGTCCCGGCATTATAAAAAGCACATTACTGCCTAATTTGCTTATACTTTGCGTTATTGATAAACTCGCACTTTTCCCGATATTTACCATAACTATAACAGATGCTATGCCTATAACTATGCCAATTGCAGTAAGTAAAGAGCGCATAATATTTCGTTTTATTTCCCGCAAAGCCTGCATAAAAGCGTTATAAAACATTGCTTTCCTCTTTTTCAATCTGTCCGTCACGGACATAAATTATCCTTGAAGCGTATAAAGCTATATCTTTTTCGTGAGTCACCATAATAATCGTAAAACCCTGTTTATTAAATTTCTTAATAATCTCCATAACCTCGTGACTTCTTTTTGAGTCAAGGTTACCTGTAGGTTCATCTGCAATTAAAACCTTAGGATTTGTAACTATTGCCCTTGCTATCGCTACTCTTTGCTGCTGACCACCTGAAAGTTCTTGCGGAGTATAGTTAAGTCTGTTTTCAAGTCCTACTTTGCAAAGAGCATCATAGGCTCTTTTTCTTCTTTCCTTTGCGCCTACGCCCAGATAAATAAGTGGCATCTCAACATTTTCTAATGCTGTAGTTTTCTTTAAAAGATTGAATTGCTGGAATATAAATCCAAGTATGTAGCGCCTAAAAAGGGCTTTTTGGTCTTTTGAAAGGGTGTTTATATTTGTATCAGAAAATAAATAATCTCCACTTGTAGGAACATCAAGCGTTCCAAGTATATTTAAAAGCGTTGATTTCCCGCTTCCGCTTGCGCCCATTATCGAAACAAACTCGCCATCTTTAATTTCTAAACTGATTCCTTTTAAAACCTCTGTTGCCGCATCTGCCTTTCCGTAAGTTTTTGTTATATTTTTAAGCTTAATCACCTACTTTTTCCTGCATAATTACAACCTTGTCGTTTTCTTCTAATTCTTTAGACGAAATAGCCGTCGAAAATCCGCTATTACCAACCACCTTTACCAGCACCTTCTTTAATTTACCGTTTTTGAGTATCCAAATATGAGGCCTCTTATCCATAGTTATTTTTGTTTTCTTATCCCTCTTAAATAGACTATGTTTATTGTTATGTTTTAAAGGAATAAACAACATCGCTGCTTTTGGCACAATAAAACTGTTTTTAACGGTTTTTGTAACTATATCAACATCTGCGCTCATACCGGGTTTTAGAAGAAGGTTTTTATTATTCACATCCATTATAGCCTTATATGTGACCACGCCCTCAACTATCTCGGAATTAACACGAACCATTCTTACCTTAGCATTAAATTTCTTATTAGGGTATGCATCAACCGTAAAATAGGCATTCTGCCCGGCTTTTACCTGTGCAATATCCGCTTCATCAATGCTTGCTCGAAGCTCCATTTTTGTCAAATCTTTGGCAATCCTAAAAAGCATTGGGGTTTGAAAAGAGGCAGCGACGGTTTGACCGGGGTCTATATTCCTTTCTAAAACTACACCATTTGTAGGAGAGTATATTGTTGTTTTACTAAGATTATATCTATCTATAGCCAATTCGGATTCTGCCTGTTTAATCTTTGCCTTTGCTTCTTGAACCTCGGCTTTTGCAGAAAGGTAGTTCGACCAGTCACTATCCCATGTATTTTGAGAAGGTAAAGAGCCGTTTGTCGATTTTAACAGTACTCTGTCTCTTTTTATTATTGCGGTATACAGGTGCAATTTTGCATACGCACTCTGTAGTGACGCTTTTGTGGACTCTAAAGCAAATCGGGCTTTATCCAAAGCACTTTTATATTTTGTTTTGTCGATTTGTGCAAGAACCTGTCCCTTCTTAACTATATCATTATAGTCAACAAAAACCTTTTCAATCGTTCCGGATATCTCACTTCCGACCTTTACCTCCTCAATAGGCTGTATGTATCCCGTAGCCGTGACGATAATAGTCAAATCACCTTTTTTCAAGGGTTGCGTTATATACTTAAACTCATCTTTGGATTCTTTATTAGAAGCTGTATAAAAATATCCAAGTGTACCAACAATAAGCACTCCAAGCAGAATAAAAACTATAAGTTTCGTTTTCTTGTTGGAATATTGTGTAATTTTTGACATATCCTGCATATATATTCCTTTATTTCTTCAGCGTTTATCCATGATTTGGATTCTTCCACCCCCCGCCAAGGGCTTTATAGAGTGTTACTTGATCTACAAGAACTTTGGCTTTTAGTTTTTCCAAATCCAATCTTGCATTCAAATAACCCCTTTGCGAATCAAGCACCTCAAGATAATCGGAATATCCCGTATCAAATCTTCTGTTTGATAATTCAAGAACCTTTCTCAGGGATGCAACTAATTTTTCTTGGGATTTTAGTTTTGATTTATCGGATTTTAAGGTATTTAAGGCATCAAACACCTCTTTAAATGCGTTTCGAACCGTTCGTTTATATTGAATAATCGCTTCCTGTTTTTGAGCTTTAGCAATCTCAACATTGGATTTAATTCTTCCAAAATCAAAAATACTCATACTTGCTTGAGGGTTAAAATTCCAAAATTTTGCAGAACGCTGAAGCAGATTTGATAGCTCCAAACTCTGAAAACCAAGGATGCTTGTCAAAGAGATTGACGGAAAATATGCTGCCTTTGCAGCGCCTATTAGAGCATTTTTTGACTTTAAATTCTCTAATGCGGCTTCAATATCAGGCCTATTTTCCAAGGTTGATGAAGGCAAAGCCGCCGGAACCTTTATAGGTTTCGGTAGCTCTTTATTTAAGGCAATATTATTGTCAAAAATCTCTTTTGGGCTTTTAGCGAGCAACACGGACAAACTACTCATTAATACTGCTCTTTGATTTGTCAATGTTTCAACAAGGAGTTTTGCCCCTTCATATTGGGCTTTGGCTTGAGAGATAACAATTTCATTTATTGTGCCGTATTTGTACTGTTTTTTCCTATATTCATATGTCTCTTTATAACTTTTCTCAGTTTTTTTAGCTATATCAAGCTGTTTATCTATCGAAATAAGATTTAAATAGCTATTTGCCACATTTGATATCAAGGTCAATCTCACCGTTTCTTGATTTGCCCTGCTTGAAAGCAACTGAGATATTGCCGCTTTCTTTTGATTTCTCAGTTTACCCCACAAATCCAATTCATAAGAAACAGAACCGGAAAGGTTGAATGTGTTTGAGGTTGTTGATATTTTGTATGGAGACATTTCTTTGCTTGTTTGCTGCCTTAATTGCTGACCTGATGCCCCTATGGTTGGATAAAGATTTGCGCTTTGAAGACCCAAATACGCTTTTGCTTCCTCAACCCTTGCCACGGCAAGCTGTAGATCGTCGTTATTCTTTAGAGATTCTTCTATCAGAGAATTCAACATCTTATCATTAAAATTCTTCCACCAATTTACATTTATTGACTGTGCCGTTTTATTATCGTACTTAGACGGCATATCCATCTTCGGGGTTGAAAGCTTAGGCGCAAGTGAGCAACTTGACAACAACAAAACAGTGCTTGATAAAACAATTAAAACCTTACTTCTCATTTTTCCTCCTACGGAATATTCTCATAATAATGTAAAAGAACAGTGGTATAAACAGCGTTCCTACAACCGTCTGAAACAGCATACCACTTACAACCGTTGTGCCTATGATATGACGAGAACTAGCCCCGGCACCTTGCGAAGTGATAAGTGGCAGACTACCCACAATAAAGGCAAACGATGTCATAATAATAGGCCTAAATCTTATTTTTGCACCTTCAATAGTTGCGTCCAAAAGCGGCAACCCTTCGTCCATTCTATCCAAAGCAAACTTAACAAGCAAGATAGCATTCTTTGCCGATAACCCTATAAGAACCAAGATACCGATATTGAAGTATATATCCTTTTCGAAATGGCCCAAAAACAGACCTAAGGCAGCGCCAAATATAGCAAATGGCACAATTAACAAAATGGCAATTGGTATAGTAAAACTCTCATACAGTGCGGCAAGGATTAAAAATACAAAAACAATGGTGTATATAAACACATTGTTTCCTGATTTTGCCAATTTCTTTTCTTGATAAGATGTTCCGGACCAGCTGATGGTGTATCCTGTCGGGAACACTTTATGAGCAATCTCTTCTATGGCTTTCATAGCATCACCGGATGTATATCCGGGTCGCGGCTGACCTATAATATGAGTAGCGGTAAACATATTAAACCTTTCGACTACATCCGGACCGACTATTCTCTTTATGTGAATAAGTGAGCTTATAGGTATAAGCTTTCCTGTTCCTGATTTGGCAAATACATAGTCATAATCATTTAAATTTCCTCTGAAGTTTCCCTCAGATTGGATATTGACATGGTATGTTCGCCCAAACAGGTTGAAATCGTTTATGTAGTATCTGCCGAATGTTGACTGCAGTGTCGCAAATATATTAGCTATCGGGACATTTAGAGCCTTTGCTTTTTCTCTGTCCACTGTTATTTTATACTGCGGGACATCGGTGTTAAGTGTTGAACGCACCATCATTAATCTCTTATCCCTGTTTGCCTTATACACTACATCTTTTGCATACTTATTAAAAAGCTGAATATCACCACCTGTTCTATCCTGTATGTACATATCAAATCCACCTGTTGTACTCATACCCATTATCGGTGGTGGATTTAAAGCCATAATGAACGATTCTTTATTTTGAGAAAATCCCATCATAAGCTGTTTTATTGCATCCCATGAGCTATCCTTTCTTTCCGACCAATCCTTTAAATGCACAAAACCCACACCGGCATCCGTTTTGTATGCGAATGTTATTAAGCCAAAGCCAGATACAAACCCGTAACTATCTACATTTTTATTGTTTTTTACTATATTTCCCATATTTCTTTCAACATCCACGGTTCTTTGCAAAGAAGAGCCGGGCATTAGATAGTACATAACCATTATGTCGCCCTTGTCTTCTTCAGGCACCAATCCTGTCGGAAGCTGTTTTGCTATGAGCAGTGTTGCACCTATCGTAACGGCAAATATAATTAAACTCACAAATGAGTATTTTATGGTTTGTTTTACGCTTGCTGTGAAACCGTCTGTTAAACGATTGAATAGCGAATAGAATGCTTTGGAAAATTTTGTTTCCCTTATGCCACCTTGGAGTAAGATTAGAGAACACAGTGTAGGGGTTAGGGTTAAGGCGACAATACCCGAGATTGTTACTGAAACTGCAATGGTTAAAGCAAACTGTTGATACATCTTTCCTGCAAAACCACCAATAAATGATGCAGGGATAAAGACCGCATCAAGAACCAGAACAATACCTATAATAGGAGCAGTTATCTCTTTCATCGATTTTATTGCAGCTTCCTTTGGGCTTATATCTTCGCTTTTTAGAATTCTATCGACATTTTCTATAACGACTATGGCATCATCTACGACAAGTCCTATGGCAAGAACCAGACCGAACAGGGTTAAAAGGTTGATGGAAAATCCACTAGCATACAATCCTGCAAATGTGCCTATAATTGATATAGGGATAGCCAATACAGGTATAATTGTTGATCTCAATGTTCCCAAGAATACATAAACGACTATTGACACCAAAACAACAGAGAGCAGAAGGGTATAAATAACCTCTTTGACAGATTCGTGTATAAATGTTGTTATGTCGTAAACATCGTGATACTCAATATCAGGCGGGAATTCCTTTGAGATCTCTTTCATCGTCTCATCCACTTTTTTGGAAACTTCAAGGGCATTTGCACCGGAAGATAACCAAATTCCCATTGTTACACAACCTTTATCGTTATAACTACTGTGAACGGAGTATCCTTCAGGACCTAATTCTATTCTTGCAATATCTTTTAGCCTTAAAGCTGAGCCGTCAGGTTTTGATTTTATTATGATGTTTTCAAACTCTTTAACCGTTTTTAGACGGCCTTTGGTTGTTATACTGTATGTATATACGCTTTCTTTTATTGGCTGTTGCCCGATTTTTCCGGCGGCATACTGTTCGTTTTGGCTTCTTACGATATTTATAACATCTGCCGGAGATAGTCCGTACGATGCAAGTTTGTCGGGATTTAGCCATATTCTTACCGAGTAGTTTCTGTTTCCCCATATAATAGCATCTCCGACGCCGGGAACCCTTTTTATATCATCCAACACATTGATGGCTATATAATTTGCAATGTATGTAGTATCGTGCTTATTGCCCTTGGAATTAAAGGTGAAAACCTTAAGTATATCCGGACTTCTCTCCCTTACGGTTACACCAAGCCTTCTTACGGTATCCGGCAGATTGTTTAAAGCAAGCTGAACCCTGTTGTTTACATCAACCTTTGCCACTGCAGGGTCGGTGCCTATCTTAAATGTTACATTAATAAAGAGCGTACCGTCCGGTGATGATGTAGATGACATATATATCATATTCTTTACGCCGTTTATTGCTTCTTCAAGCGGTGCAGCAACCGTTTTTGTAACCGTTTGCGCATCAGCGCCGGGATATTTTGCTTGAACCATAATACTAGGTGGTGTAACGGTTGGATATTCCTGTACAGGTAGGTCTTTTATGGCTATTGCACCTGCTAAAACAATAATTATTGAGATGACAATAGTAAATACCGGTCTTTCGATAAAAAACTTAGAGAACATTTACTGCTCCTTTGCATTCGTTATTTTATCTATCTTAACAGGCATACCCGGTTTTATTTTGAAAAAGTTATTTACTATAACGGTATCTCCGGCTTTTAACCCTTTTTCCACAACAAAGTATTTGCCGGATGTCTCGGAAATCTTTATTGGCCTTATCTCTGTCCTTCCCCTATTAACAACAAAAACAATCATTCCCAATGGGTTTTGTAAAACAGCCTTCTGTGGCACAAGAATGGTATTTTTTCTAATGAGTCCTTTGATGATTATACGAGCGAATTCGCCCGGCATTAGAAGCCTGTCCGGATTATTAAACACGGCTCTTGCTTTCACGGTTGATGTCTGTGGGTCTATATTTGTGTCTATGAAGTTTACAAATCCTTCTTTGTTGTATCTTTTGCCGTTTATCTCAAGGTATGCTTTAAGCTCTCCTTCTGTTGCTTTTGTCCATTTACCATTTTTTATGTTGTATTTTTCTCTCATTGCATCTATATCAGGCATAGAGAATTCTGCGTATATTGGATTAACCTTCGTTATAGCAACAAGGGGCGTGCCGTTTGTTACAAAAGAGCCGACATCGGCGGCTTTTAATCCGGTAATACCGCTTATCGTTGCTTTAACTTTTGTGTAGTTTAAGTTGATTTGAGCGGTCTCTAAATTTGCTTTTGCTCTTTCAACATTTGCTTTGGCTATCTCGTAAGCCGATAGAGTAGCATCCCTTGTTTGTTTACTTGTAGCGTTTGCTTCGTATAAGGCTTTTACCCTCTTCCAATCCCTTTCTGCTTTATTTAATGCTGCAATTGCACTCTGAAGTTGCGCTTTTGCGGCATCTACTTGAGCCTTGTATGTGTCCGGCTCTATCATATATAAAAGATCACCTTTGTTAACAAATTGACCCTCGGTGTAGTATTTTTTTAAGAGCGTTCCGCTAACGCGTGCTACAATCTTTACATTCTGCATACTTTTAATTCTTGTCGGATACTTTAGCTCTACCGGCATATCGGCAGGTTTTGCCACCTTGTATACATCAACATGCACATATCGATTTTGCATTGATTGTTTAGGCTTCGCATTCCCATTAGATTCAAATAAAGAAACCAGCAGAAAACCGGCAAAAGAAACAATTAGAACAGCAACCAGTCCATTCTTTAATCTACTCACCATAAACCCCCTAAATCATTCTTTTATTTTTTAAAAATCTTTTACAAACAACTCTTACATCCATTCTCCACTCTCAAAAAGTCACTTATACAACAATTTAGTTTCAATTACAACTAAATTATTCAACAACAATAATGCAAGATACATACATATTTGACATACCTCCTATTCATACGGCTTTGATGCCCTTTGGGGTTTCCTCATAATAAGCACCGTAGGCATAAGTAAAATAAAAATCACTGCACAAAAATAAAAAGCATCGTTAAACGCAAGCATAGACGATTGCTTAAGAAGTTCCTTGTATATTATACCAAATTGCTGAGATGCTGAAGAAAATGTGTGCGACAAAAAAACCCGAGCGCTATTAAATGCATCATTGGACGGTGTTAGATTTTCCACTAATCTACTCTGGTGAAACTGCTCTCTTCTTGTAAGTATCGTCATAACTATTGAAGTACCAAAGCTACCGCCTATGTTTTTTATAAAATTAAATATACCTGAGGCGTTGCCCACCTCTTCATTTTCAACGTTTGCAAATGTTGCGGCGGCAAGCGGCACAAAAAAGAAGGCTACTGCAATACCTTGTAATCCTCTCGGCATAATAACATACCAAAAATCAGCGCTAAGATTAAAATGCGCCATAATATACACAGCCACAGCATTCATCGCAAGACCCACAAAAAGGAGCCTTCTTGCATCAAAACCCCTTTCAAGCAGCTTCCCCGATAGAGGCATAAAAAGAAAAGTTGTCAAAGCGCCCGGACCCAAAACCAAACCGGCCAAGAATGCAGTATAACCCATTAAATTTTGTAAATACAAAGGCAAAAGAACAATTGTTCCGAAGAACCCGAAAAACCCGAAAAACATAATCATATTTCCAATGGAGAAAGAAGGATGTCTAAATATTCTTAAGTTTACAACAGGATTTTTGACCTTCAGCTCATTTATAACAAACAAAGTCAAACTAATTGCACTCAAAATCGCCAAAGTTGTAATAAAATGCGATGCAAACCAATCCTTTCTCTGCGCATTATCTAACAAGATTTGAAGCGCGCCTACCCCAACGGTAAGCAAAGACAAACCCACATAATCTATTTTAGTTTTTTTGCTGTTACTTATATAATCCGGATCAAATACAAACATATTTATCATAATAAATGAGAGTATGCCCACCGGTATGTTAATGTAAAAAATCCACCTCCATCCCCAATTATCCGTTATCCATCCTCCAAAAACAGGCCCAAGAACAGGTCCAACTACAACACCCATACCAAAAACAGCCATAGCCAACCCTCTTTGCTCCTTTGGAAATGACTCAAGCAAAATTGCCTGAGAAATAGGTTGAAGACCCCCTCCTGCAATACCCTGTAAAAAACGAAAAGCTACAAGCATATAAAAGGAATCAGCATATCCGCATAAAAAAGACATAACTGTAAAAGCAAATATTGAAAACATAAGGTATCTTTTCCTGCCGAATGTATTTCCAAGCCATCCTGTTATGGGTATTATTATGGCATTTGAAACAAGATAAGACGTTAGAATCCATGTTGATTCGTCTAAACCTACACTTAAGCTACCCCGTATATGGGGGAGTGAAACATTAACTATGGTTGTATCAACAATTTCCATAATAGTGGGTAGCATTACACTTAACGCTATAACCCACTTATTTATCCCTTTAACCCGGTTCATTATTTTTTAATTAAAACAGTTGTGTCAACCGACATACCAACCCTTAACGGCACTTGCGGGGGTTTATTAAATACAATTTTTACAGGAATCCTTTGTGTAACCTTTATCCAGTTACCTGACGCATTTTGGGGAGGAAATAGAGAAAAAACTTCTCCCGTACCAAATTGCATACTCTCTATCCTTCCTTCAAAGGATTTGCCGGGGTATGCATCTATTTTAATTTTCACTTTCTGCCCCTTGTGCATTTTTTCTATCTGCTTCTCTTTATAGTTTGCAACAATCCACGCATCTTTGTTCGGCACAACGGCGCACACCGGTACAGAAGGGGATGCAAACTTACCGACCTCCACACTTTTTTCAGTTATAAGTCCGTCAGTCGGAGATTTTATTTTTGTGTATAGCAGGTTTAGCTTAGCCATTTCGACACCTGCTTTGGCAGCATCTATATTTTTTTGGGCACTTAATAAAGAGGCCCTCATCTGAGATAAAACATCCTCTTGAGATTTTAGTGTAAATTTCAAAACATTGTAGTTCGTCATATACTGTTCATATCTGTCTTTTGATATGGATTCCATCTTCATCAGCTTTTTAGCTCTATTAAAATCCCACAAAGCCTTATCTAATTTTGCCTTAACTAAATCAATCTCGGATTTTTGAGATTTTAGTGCAGCCTGAGATTCTTTTTCTTTTGCCTGCGCTAATTTTAATTGGGCTTTTGCCTGAGCAAGTGCAACTTTATAAGGTTTTTCATCTATCAATGCTATAATATCACCCTTTTTGACATATTGATTATCATCCACAAAGACCTTAACTACATTTCCGGACGCTTTTGGATTAACCCAAAATATATTATTTGTCACATACGCATCGTCTGTTGAGATATGAGTTTCCTTGTATTGTATAAAAAAATATATCGTCACAATCAAAACAAGAAGAACTAAAGCTAAAACAACAAACTTCTTTTTACCTTTTTTATCTGCAATTTTCTTATTTTCCATTATTTACACCTTATAGGTACCGGCATTTTGAGCCATTCTTTTTAACATATCATATGCAGCTTCTTTTTCTTTATCGCTAAAACCCTTCAGTAAAATATCGTTATCCCCTTTAAATGCCAGTTTTCTTATCTGTTCTCTAATTAAAGCAGCCTTATCCGTGAAATAAACATTGTAAGCCCTTTTATCCTGTTTTGATATTTTTTTTGTTATGTAGCCGTTTTGCTCTAATAATTTAATTGCTTTTGCAGTTGTGCTTTTGTCTATACTTAAATATTTAGAAAGCCACTCCTGAGTTATTCCATTATGCTC
This sequence comes from Desulfurellales bacterium, assembly GCA_027064405.1. Taxonomy (GTDB): domain Bacteria; phylum Campylobacterota_A; class Desulfurellia; order Desulfurellales; family Hippeaceae; genus JAMOPP01. Next base: position 3,303 of record JAMOPP010000049.1, on the reverse strand, counting down.
AAACAGTACCAACAAAAAACTCAATTGACCTGCGCTCATATTAAAGGGCTTCAAACAGTCGTTGGCATACATCATAGAATGACGATATATCGTAGATATATACTTTCCAAGAGGATCTTTTTTTTGATTCATAATTTCCCTCCTTTTTTATTTTTCCGCATCTTATATATAACAATTCTGTTGCAATTGCAACTAATTTCTCACCTTAAATATTTTTATTGAGCCTTTAATGTGAATATAAGCCCCTAACAAAAACCGACAATTTCATTGCAATTTCTTTGATATAAAATATAATACTATAAAGTTTAAGTGTGAGTTAAGAAAAGGAGTGAATATAAAATGATAAACAGTTTTAGGAACAATTTAAGGCTACTAAAGGAAAAAAATCCGTTAATCTTAAACATAACAAATGTGGTTGCTACCAATATTACCGCAAATGCGCTTTTGGCAATAGGAGCATCCCCTGTAATGGCATACGAAAAGGATGAAATAAAAGATATGACGGCAATATCAAATGCACTTGTTATCAACATAGGAACTTTGACAAGAGAGTTTATGGAAACTTCATTTACTGCGATAGAAACAGCAAACAGGCTATCTATTCCCGTTATTTTTGACCCTGTTGGGGTTGGGGCAACCGCTTATAGAAATGAAGCGGCAAAAGAGATACTCAACAATTTTAAGATTAACGCTATTCGTGGCAATGCATCTGAAATAGCAAACCTTTCAGGTTATTCAGCAAAAACAAAAGGCGTGGATTCTGCAGAAGATAATATTCTCCAAATCAAAGAGCTCTCCTGCCTGCTATCTCAGAAACACAACTGCATAGTTTGTGCAAGCGGAAAAGAAGACATCATAACCGACTCAAAAACAACATACGGTGTTAAAAATGGCAATATAATGCTCACAAAAATAACCGGCTCAGGGTGTATCTCAACATCCGTTATGGGAGCATTTATGGCGGTTGGAAACAACTTTCTAACAGCCTGCACAGCCGCTGCAACTATGGTCGGCATATCGGGTGAAATTGCAAGCAAAAACGCAAAGGGTCTTGGTCATTTTCAGATAGAGTTCTTTGACAACCTTTCCTTGTTTAACGAAAACAGCTTTGAATCAGCAAAAGTGAACCTGCTGTAAAAAGACCAATTTAAATGACATATCTATCCTTATTTTTAATTATATTTTCAGCCTTTATGCACTCATCCTACAATTTTTTATTTAAGCAAAGCGACAACAAAACTATCTTTTTGTGGTCTATATTTTCCATTTCCATTGTATTTATGACAGTTATAGGTATGGCAAACGGCACACAGTATATTTATCCTACAGGCAAAATAGTGCTTTTATCCGTTATTTCGGCTTTCTTTTTCACATTATATCAAATATACACAGGCAAAGCCTATTCGTTAAGTGAAGGAGATTTATCTTTGGTTTACCCATTAAGCATAACAGGTCCCATATACATACCGTTTCTCGCCTATTTTATTATAGGAGAAAGAATATCAGCGATAACATTTACAGGTATATTGGTGGCAATGTTTGGAGCCTATATTATACAGCTTAACACATCTTTGAGGCAATTCAGATTCAGCAAATTTGATTTTTCCAAGAAACATATACGATACGCAGCTTTTGCCGGATTTATATACTCATTTGGTGCGGTAATAGACAAAATAGGAGTAGAGGGTAATAAATTTTTTCTATACACATATTGGGTAATCATTTTTATGTTTATCTATATGAGTATCAACATATTTTTAAAAAGAAATCTAAGAAAACAGATATTACAATGTTATAAAAATATACCGTTTAAAGTCATAATCGGCGCAACACTGCTCACTCTATCGTTCTTGTCATACAGATATGCAATGCAGACAACTTCAATAAGTGCAACTGCCGGAGCACGGCAAGTAAGTTCTCTTTTTGGAGTATTAATAGGAAGCTTTATCTTGAAAGAGCGTTACGGAACCATGCGTTTTATTGCAAGTTTATTTATTATTGTAGGAATAGTATTGATAAAAATCGGATAAGCTATGCTATCCGCTTCCCCTTAAAATAGATATATTTAGAAAAATAATACACAACAAATGCCACAACGGTTCCTGCCACTACATCCACCCCGTAATGATACCTAAGCGTCATTGTTGCAAGAGTCAAAGACAAAACTATGGGCAAAATTATAAGCGCTCTCTTTTTGTCAATATCCTTAAAAATCAAAAGCACAAGCAGTGAAAGCTCTACATGTCCGCTCGGAAAACAATCCTGCTTTATATGCTCTAATGAATTTAAAAGCACCGATATATGTTGATAAAGAATAGTGCCGTTTAATGGATGGGCATTTAAGGACTCTAAAGCATATCGCGGACCTATTGCCGGCAACAGTATGTATCCTATGTAAGATATATAATACCCTAAAGAAAGCGCAAAAAGTGCATAATTCAATAATTTTATCTTTTTTCTTTTATAGAGATAATATACAAGGTATAGTGGCAAAAAATAATAGGCAAGATACGATATTTGAAGATAGTCAATTACCCCTTTTACATTCAAGAAACCCAAAATATCAGCCACATTATTTCCAAATATAGCCCTATCCCAACCTATTAAAATATAGTCCTTGTTGTGAGGGTTTATAAACGGCACAATAAAACCTAAGGACTCAAACACAAACCCTATAAAAACCAAAGGGTAGAAGTACCTTACAACAAGTGCAATTCCGTTATATTTTTTTATTCTCGTAATATATAAAACAGATAGTATAATAGTCGCATATCCCGTTATTAACAATAACGGCTCTTGCACGGTATTGTAATTATAGATTATAAGCATAATCATAAAAACATAATAAGAAAGGTTGATATAATCAAAAACTTTTATATCATCTCTTACATTCACGGCACAATAATATTGATAGGTTTTTCTAAAATCGAGATTTCACAGGGAGAATATCCATAAAAATCACCGTCTATCTGAATAGGTATATTTTTTGTAATTATTTTCATTCTATCTGTTTTAATATGCTGAATTCGCCTTGAAAAACTGTGCATACCACTAAATAGAAACAGGTTGTAGAAAGGTAGAGATAAGAATCTGTTAGCCGATTTAAAAACAGAAATATCCATAGTCTTGTGAAATATATTAATGCTCCTCGATATCCGAAAACTGCCGGCATACCTTTCTGCATTGGATGCTATCACCCAAAGAGCCCTGTATCTTTTCTTGTTAATCTCAACCTCAATCTCTTCATAAGAGCTTTTTTTTAAGTATGACGTAGCCCCTGATAAAACATACGAAAATTTCCCG
>JAMOPP010000048.1 GCA_027064405.1 Desulfurellales bacterium | reverse complement strand
ATTGAAAAATTAACCTTTAAAAACCTTAATTAACTCTAATTACCAATATACCAATAACAAATATACTAATAATTTTAATCGGTGTCTGTCACCATATCGTTGGAATAATAAAAAGGGCAAAAGCCCAGAAGAATTAGAATTTGTAAAGAGCTTGAAGTCTTAATTCGTTATTATCTCCGTCTTCTTCATCAGCATCAAGCACTGAATAATAAGCTTGGAAAGAAAGTTTTTTGTTGTATTTATAATCTGCTTGCGCTACATACTCATCAGCATCACCATCATCTTCACTTGCATCAAAATGAGCATATCTAGCCGAAACATTAAGCGCACTAGTTACATCATATCCTAGCATTGCATACCATGCATCCATATCTCTTTCATTTGCCATATTTGTAATTTGTTGAGTTGGTAACACTCCTCCCAGAGGTGAATCATTTGATGTAGTTACAACACCGGCATCATCACTGCTGTTTGCGTAACCAATTAAACCTTGGAATGCATCTTGATTGTATTTAACAGTAATATCATAATATTTTTTAGTGTCATCCGCATTACTTAAATCAACAGTTGTTCCGTTATAATTAAATTTTTCATTATCGTCCAATTTACTTGATGCGTAATTTGCTTCGATTGTTACACCGTATTCTTTTAATGCTTTTACTTTTGCACTTAAAACATATTCATGTTTAATTAGATTTGGCATATGGAAATACCAAGCCTGTGCATCAACCATATCACTGTTATATACTAAAGCCCCAAGATAAAGACTTGTTGTTATCAAGTCTCCTGCATAATTGTAATAATCAAAAGGATCTGCATGTTTTAGCGCATCAACATAACCACCTGCTATTGTCAATCCGTTTCCTACATTGTAAGAAACAATTGCACCGGCACCGTGTCCGGGAGTTACAGGATCAGCACTTGTAATAGGTGATTTTACAGGAATTTTACCTACCATCGCATTTAAACCGTTATTGCTGTAAGCCATGAATAGTAAGTTATTCATATGTCCTACGTCTATAGGATCATTTTTATTTAAAGCACCTACATGTATAAGAGCTCCGTTGTCTCTCAAACCTTTTGCATAAGTCTGAACTGATGCTCTGTAAACAAATTTAATATGTTCACCTGCAGGAACTTTGAAAATGAAAATACCGTTAGTTCTCCATTTGTCAGTTTTTTGACCATCTTCTGGATCTTCATTGTAGAATCTGATTCTCAACATACCGCTTAAATCAACACCTTTGATTGCTTCTGTTAGAGGAGTAGCGCTTGCCACACTCATAGAACCCATTGCTATTAAAGCTGCTAAAGATAGTTTTTTTAGCATTCTCTCTCCTTTGTTTTTAATTTTTACCTTACAATTATATCGTCAATATTTTTAAAAATCAAATATATAAGTGTTATTTTTGTGCTTTTTTTCAAAAAAAATCACTTATTTGTAACTTTTTAACCTATAAAAATCATAATTCTTATTAACAGTTATCATTCAGTGATAAAATTTTTCATAAATATTACATCTATTAATTAAATGGAGATACAATATCATTTCATCATCCAATCCTATAGTGCCAGACACTAATTAATCAAAAACGGGAGAAAACCCGTTTTAATCATCATATCTTGGCATCCCCATTATATTGTAACCGCTGTCTACAAAATGAATTTCTCCAGTTACCCCGCTTGAAAGGTCGCTTAAAAGGTACATTCCGCTGTTTCCGACTTCTTCGATTGTAACGTTTTTCATAAGCGGCGAATTTTTTTCGTTATATTTAAGAATTTCGCTAAAATCCCCTATTCCGCTTGCCGCAAGGGTTTTGATTGGTCCTGCGCTAAGTGCGTTTATTCTTATTTTTCTCTCTCCGAGATCGACTGCTAAATATCTGACACTTGCCTCAAGTGCCGCTTTTGCCACACCCATAACATTATAGTGAGGGATATATCTTGTGCTGCCTAAATATGTTAGAGTCAATACACTTGCACCGTCATTCATTACCGGTTCTAATTTCTGAACAATTTCTATCAATGAATATACGCTGATTTCCATTGCTATATTAAACGCTTCTTTTGAAGTGTCTATAAATTTCCCGTCAAGCGCCTCTCTTGGTGCAAATGCCACTGAATGAACTAAAAAATCTATTTTTCCGTAATCTTTTTCAATCACTTCTTTTAAAGCTTCAATTTCTTCCGGTTTGCTTACATCCAAAGGATATATATTACTTACACCAAGTTCATCCGCAACTTTTTGAACCCTTTTTTGCATTTTTTCATTTTGATATGTAAGAATAACATCCGCCCCCTGATTTTTACATGCCTTTGCAATTCCGTATGCGATTGAACGGTTGTTAGCAACACCTATGATTAAACCTTTTTTACCTTGCATTATCATTGTTTCTCCTTTTTTAACTCTTTAGCTGTTTCTATCATTTTAATAAAATTACCTACATCCAAACTCGCACTGCCCACCAAAACACCGTCAACGTTCGGAATTGAAAGAATTTCTTTTACATTTTCCGGCTTAACGCTTCCACCGTATAAAAGAGGTTTGTTTACAACTTTTTTGATTTCTTTATGTGTTTGTTGTATTTCTTCGCCCGAAGCGCTGACACCTGTACCAATAGCCCAGACGGGCTCATACGCTATTATTAATCTTTCATAATCAAGATCAATTCCGACAAGCTGCGCTTTAAGATATTCAACCACTTCATCGATACCTTTTTTTCTTATTTCCAGAGGCTCACCTATACAGTAAGTTATTTCAAAATTGTGTTTTTTATAAAATTCAAACTTTTCCGCTATAAATTTTTGCGACTCTTTTAATATATTTCTTCTCTCACTGTGCCCTATCAGAATTTTATCAATACCAAACTCATTCAACTGTTCTAATCCGATCTCCCCCGTATAGGCACCTTTTAAAGCGGGATATGCATTCTGGGCGCCAAGATATTCCTTTTCCGTTAAAGCGGTGCAAGGAGGGAAAACCCTTACTTTAACGCCGTCAAAATTTACAACATCAAGAACTTTTAAATATTCCTCGACTTCTTTT
>JAMOPP010000047.1 GCA_027064405.1 Desulfurellales bacterium | reverse complement strand
GGCTTGACCTCTGAATTTTCGATATAGTAGCTTGAATGCTTAAGGATTATTTCGGGCGCGCCCTTTGAATAGACAACATAACTATCGTTTTCCTTAGTTATAACGCTCATCATCTTCCTTTGAGAGTTAAAGGAAAATTCCGTTACAATAGTTTTATCGTCAGGCGGAAGGTGTGCTTTGTATGCTGCAACAATTAAAGCCGCTTCTGTAGGTTCTCCACTTATTGTCCAGTTGTTATCCTCTTTCTGTAAGGTTGCATGGTTGCATATAACACCTGTAGTCAATAGCTCCGTTAAATCTTTATTGGATTTGTAGTCTATTTTTTTTGAGTTTTGTTCAAAATGTCCCTTTGGGTCGTATCCTATACCTGTTGCATCAACCTCTCCACTGAACATCCAAATCTTTTTTAGAGTCATTTGATTTTGCGTTAAAGTCCCTGTTTTATCGGTACATATAACATTAGCACTACCGAGTGTCTCTGCCGCCTGCAATCTTCTCAGTAGTGCATTTTGTTTAATCATAGCCTTGACACCTAATGCAAGTGTAATCGTTACAACGGCAGGAAGCCCCTCAGGAACAACAGCAACAGCAAGCGATACTCCGGTTAAAAACATCTCAATAAGAGGCTTTCCAAAGATATATCCTATAGTAGCAACAAAAACAGAGACACCAACAGAGATTATGCCTAATTTTTTACCCAAAACAGCAAGTTTCTTCTGAAGGTGGGTTTGTGTATGTTCTACTTCGCTTGTCATTTTAGCAATCTTTCCAACCTCAGTTTTCATACCGGTAGCTATAACCACGCCCTTGGCATATCCATTTGTAATGTTTGTTCCCATATATACCAAAGACTTTCTTTCTGATAATACACTATCTTTATCAACAGGTTCAGAGCTTTTGGCTACAGATACAGATTCGCCCGTTAAAGCCGATTCATCAACCTTTAAGTTAACAGCTTCAATTAAGCGCAAATCAGCCGGCACAATATCACCTATCTCAAGTAATACAATATCTCCGGGAACAATGTATACACTATCAATTTCCATTTTTTTGCCATCTCTAACCACTCTGCATTTTGGCGATAGCATTTTCTGTAGTGCCTCTATTGCCTTTTCTGCCTTAAACTCCTGAACAAAACCCAATATACCGTTTAGCACAACTATAGCTAATATAGTCATTGCATCGGCGGTTTCACCTATAAGAAATGATATAATTGCGGCTATTAATAGTATGATTATAAGAATATCTGTAAATTGCCTTAAAAGTATCCGGTACCATTTTTTCTTATGTATTGACTCTATCCTGTTTTCCCCATAAACATTTAATCTTAGTTTAGATTCTTCAAAAACCAAACCTTTGTCTTTACTACTCTTTAAAACTTGAATCACACTATCTATATCCATAGAGTGCCAACTATATTTTTTATCCATTATTGTTTCCTTTATTGTTAAAACCGGGGATTAGACTTGATTTCCACTTTGCAGCCAAAATAGTAAATACAATCGGAACAATTATAGTCGAAACAGACGATGCGGCAACAAGTGCGCTAAAGAGCTGTAAATCTATAAGATTTGCATCAAGAAGAAGTTTTGCAACAATTATTTCAGTTGTCAGCCTGGCATTTAAGCCTACGCCTACAATCCAAGCCTCTTTTGGCGTTAGTTTTTTCATTGGCACCATCATAAATATTCCTATCAATTTACCTACAAAAGCAACAAGAAACAGTATAATTGTTAGTTCCGGTGTTCTTAGGATACCGCTTAAATCAACACTTAAACCAATCCACAAAAAGAAAATAATGCCGAAAAAACCATAGCTCATAGACCTTACGCAATTTTGAGCCGTTTGCTCACCCTTTTTTTGTAAGTTAAAAACAGAATGCATTATAATACCTGCTACAATTGCACCAACAACGAGCCCTAAGTCTGAATACTCGGCAAAGCCTCCAAACAGAAACAGTGTAACAACCGTTAAAAATATCAGGTTTTGATCCTTTAAATTAATCCAGCGACTGAGCGGCTTAATGACCCATTTTGCAGCTATCCAAGCAAAAGATATAAAAATAGCCACATTAATAGCTATAGCCGTTACCTCCTTGCCAGAGGATATTGCTCCGCTTTTTTCGCCTATCCATACAGATACCAAAGCAATAAGGAAAACCTCTATAACATCATCAAGGACACCAGCACCTATAATATAATTTCCGACTTTGGTTTTAACTAAGTTAAATTCATCGAGTATAGGAACAACAACCGCCTCAGCTGTAGGCATACGTGTAAGTCCGATAATAAATGCTATAATCCAACCATATCCAAGATAAAGCATTGCAAAAAATCCGAGTATAAAAGGCACCGCGGTGTTTAATACCGTTGCTAATATGATATCATCACCTTGTTTTTTCATCTCTTTTATATCTATCTCCAATCCTATAAAAAACAGTAAAAACAGCACTCCTATATCAGCCAAACCCTCAAACAAACTTCTATATACACCCTCATTCAGCAATATATTTATATGTGTATAGTGAGTAGCCATGCCAACAAATAGTGCAGCAAGTATCCCGGGAATTTTAAACCTTTCAAATATGCCAGCCAAAAGATAGGCTGCAAAAAATACTATAGATAGTATAAGTAGAAACTTCCCTAAAATTATATCGCTCACAAAATACCTACCTTACTTAATCAATGATATATACTACAGATAATAATACATTTTTTCAGAAATGCTAATAAAAAATTAAATATTTTACTTAGATAAAACATATAAGCTTAAAACAGCTTTCCTATCTTCCTAAAGCCATACAAGTAAAGTATGCTGCCTAATACCAAAACACCTGCAAAGTACTGCCATAAATCGATGAAGCTTGTGCCTCTAAAAAATATACTTTCACAACCTTCAATATAATACCTAAGCGGTGAAAACAGTGATAGCTTCTCTAAAATCGGATGCATCGCATACACAGGCGTCCAGGCACCGCTTAAAAATATCAGCGGCATCATAATCAGCATGGAAAGCTGAGCCGTCTGCATCATACTATTTGAGACAGAAGCAATAAA
>JAMOPP010000046.1 GCA_027064405.1 Desulfurellales bacterium | reverse complement strand
AAAAGATGGAACTTTAAAACCAGCAAAAGAATATCCAGCAATTCAAAATAATTCTGAAGCTGCAAAAACTCGTAGGTTAATAGAGGAATTTGTGGAAGATGAAAAGCTTGCAGGCTTAAGTGCTAAAAAAGCACGGGAAAAACTTGTACACGAAGTTGCCTTTACCTGGCTAAACCGTTTTGTGGCCTTTAAGATGCTTGAGGCACGAAAGCTTATACGGCAGACCATCTCCCGTGTGGAAAAATCAAATGGTTTTCTCATGTGGCTTACCTCTCCTGGGAATGAAAGTTTTTATGAAGAGTACAATAAAGGAGATTTACCCATAAATGAACTTGGGGAAGGCCCAAGGCAAAGGGTTTATCGGCATTTTATCCTTGAACAATGCAAAAAACTTGCTGAGGAGATCCGCGTGCTTTTTGACCCTGATGTCCTCCCAAGCCGACTTTTCCCTCGCCCAGGGGCATTAAAAAAGCTGATAGATCTTTTAAATGCTGATGAGTTAACCGAAGCTTGGCAGCCGGGGAATGAGGAAACAATTGGGTGGGTGTATCAGGGGTTTAATGAACCTGATTTAGAAATTTTTCGTGGAGAGAACGCGCCAAAAGTCCCTCCTGATTTAATAGGAGCTAGAACCCAGAAATTTACTCCTAGATGGGTCGTTTGCTATCTTGTTGAAAATACTCTGGGACGGATATGGATTGAAATGCATCCGGACTCTAAGCTTGCTTCAAAATTAAAATATTTTATTCCTTTTAAAAATAACTGTAAAACTGTGGTTAAGTCTATTCGCGATATAAAACTTCTTGATCCCGCCTGCGGAACCATGCATTTTGGTCTTGTTGCTTTTGATTTGTTTTATGAGATGTATAAAGAAGAAATGCTGAATGCTGGCAAACCTGGGTGGCCAGAGAATCCACCTCTTGAAAGAGAAGATGAAATACCACGCGCTATTATTGCAAATAACCTTTATGGTATAGATATTGACTTACGTGCAGTTCAGCTTTCTGCACTTACCCTTTATTTGAAGGCTAAAACCATTAATCCCAAGGCATCGTTGAAAGAAAGTAATCTCGCTTGTGCCAATATACACATGATAAATGGGAAACGTCTGGAAAATTTTTTAAAACAAATGCAACTTGATAAGAGGCCCATTTACAAGAGAATTCTCTCTGCCCTTCAAAAAAAGCTAAAAGATTCTGAGCAACTTGGCTCCCTTTTAAGGCTTGAAGAGGAAATCAGAGCATTAATACAAAAAGAGCAAACCCTTTATAAGGCAGAACAAACAAAGCCATACCTTCCAGGTTTTTCTAAATATCAGTTTGAAACTGAAGCTGGCCGTCGCGAATTTTGGGAGATACTTGAAGCTCAAATAAAACAGGCACTTGATAAATTTGCCCACCAGCAAGCAAGAGCCGGAGCTGAACAAACCTTTTTTGCCGGGGAAACGACAAAGGGATTTCGGTTATTAGAGCTTTTAAGTCAAAAATATGACATAGTAGTAACTAATCCTCCTTATCTTGATAGTCGAGATATGAACCCAACAGTAAAAAAATTTCTTGAAACCAATTATCCATTAGGAAAACGCAATCTTTATGCCGCTTTTACACAACGATGTTTAGAATTTCTAAAAAATAAAGGTTTGTTAGGTATATTAAGTGGCCAAACCTTTATGTTTATCTCAACTTTTGAAAAGTTTAGAAAATTTCTTCTAAACAAGGGTGCTATACAATCCTTACTTCAGTTTGATTACGGTTTATTCCCAGGCATTCGCGTTGATACAGTTGCTTTCGTTTTAAGGAAAGAACCCGACGAATCCATCCGCAAAAACACTGTAGGCATTTACTTCCGCCTGGTAAAGGAAAAAGACGGAGAGGCTAAGAGAAGGGTATTTGAGAAGTCGCTTGAGGAGTTGAGGAGAAAATACAAAATCTTTTTAAAATCAAAATAAAAAGAAAATAAAGAGTATAGATATGATACCCAAAATCCCAAAAGTCCGACCTCAAATTGTTGAGGCAGTTAATAATGGAACTCTTGCTGTTTTTATAGGAGCAGGAGTATCGCGATTAATTGGATGTAAGGGATGGGATGGACTTGCCAAAAATCTTATCGATCGATGTTTTAGGGAACAGATTATAAACTTTAGAGAGAAAGAAAGTCTTATCCAAAATAATGATTCCAAGAAAATTATTACTATTTGTTACTATTTATTAGAAAAAAATGGGTTAAAAGAAGTATTTTTTAAAGAACTTGAGAATTCTCTTAAGGCTGACGAAGAACTTCTTAAATCTCAAAATATTTATGACGAATTGTATCAGTTACGTGGTCTTTTTATTACAACAAATATAGACGATCATTTTCATATCAAATTTGAGCCGACACGTATTATATATAAAGAACAAGATTTCAACCCATCAAATATAGATAGAAATAAACTCTATCATATTCACGGGTGTTTAAAAAAAGATAGAAATTCCATAGTTTTCACAGTTCCTCAGTATATTAAGCGTTATAATAATCCAATATTTAGAGCATTTCTAGAAAAAATATTTGCTGAATACACTGTATTATTTATTGGATATGGAATGGCAGAATTTGAATTACTTGATTTTCTCATAACAAAATTTAATCCTAAAGACAAAAAAGAGTTAAAACATTTTATACTTCTTCCTTTTTATAGAGGTGAAGAAAGGATTCTTGAATTTGAACAGTATTACTATAGATCGATGGGTATTGAAGTTCTTTCGTATGAAAAAGATGAAAAAGGATATGGTCAACTTTACGAAGTAATTAAAGAGTGGAATAGAGAGATAAACCAGATTTCTACTTATTTATATGACACATATAAAGAAATTGATGATGTAATTGATGATTATGCAAAAGATAAAGCAGAGAAAATTTTTCAGATTATAAAGAACGATGAAGCACCGAGAGACTATTTCTTCAAAAAACTCGCGTTAACATCTAATCCTTTTCCTTGGTTAGAACCACTAAAAGAAAGGGGATATTTTGATCCTCAAAATAATCCTCGTCCACAAGAAGTATCCAATAAAAAAGGCTATTTCATTATGCCATATTGGAATGTTCTTGGATATTTAGAGAATGTT
>JAMOPP010000045.1 GCA_027064405.1 Desulfurellales bacterium | reverse complement strand
ATTTAGAAGACAACATATAAAGTTCTCAAAAGCCTTTAAAAATTGGTGAAAGGTTAGGTATTGATTTTTGAAAAAATGGGGTAAAAAAGCAAAGGTAAAATTCACAATCCAACAGGTTGTAGAGACCCTGCAGGCTGCATCATCCATCTCGCAAAACAGTCAGGATTCTCACCGGAACATCTCTTAGAGATGGGGTTCAATGAGTTCGCTTTCTGGAGAGAGAAGATTATTAAGTATTCTGAGCTTGAGGAAAGGCTATTTAAGGATATACGGAAGGGAGATGTAGGCTGAAATGAATGCAAGGATAAGGTTGATGATTCTGTGCAGTTTACGCTCCTTTCTGCTTGCTTTAAAGATATTGTCAAGAAGCAACATTAAGGTGTCAAACACTATGAACGCAGACAGAAATCCAATCATAAAATACAAAAACTTCATATTTAGAGTATAGCTATGTTGGAAGATATTTTCAAGCTCGGGCTTATGGTTTCGTTTATAGATGAGATAACGAAACCGCTGAAAAAAACAGAAAAGAGTCTCTCGGGATTTGAGAAAAAGGTATCCCATCTTAATGAAAAGTTTAAGAAATTCACAACATACGGGGCAAAGATGGCAAGCGTTGGATTTGGTGGTTTTACCCTGTTTAGACCAATTTTTCACCTTTAGAAGTGCCACCTCGAAAGGTGGAAGATTGGTTATAGCTTTCTTTTTTTGCTTCTGAAAGTTTTTTGGAATCGTCTATCTCATCAAGCTGTGGGATATTTCTATTCAAAATGACGCAGGTGATAATAACAATATATCCGGCTAAAAATTCCTGCCTGCTTCATCTACACCCGCAGTCTTTCCCGTCGTGAGTCGTTTCTGATAAATATCTTAGAAAGTTTCTTCAGCTTAAGATAGCTTGCCACAACATCGCATTTTATCAAGAAGAGAAAATAGATACGGCTATCTTCAATCTCGCTTAATGTCTCAAAGTTGCCTTGCCCTTTTGAGATGATTATATCAGCATCATTATAAACCTTTTTGCACTCTGGTTTTGCCATATCAGGCCAAAAACCGGGTATAATCTCACCGGAATCAATAACTTTAGCCACCCTATCCATACCAACATAAACAGCGTCTTCAATGGTAACATCATTGATTATCGGACCGCCTCTGACTATCACATAAAGATTCTTATCTGGATACAGTTTATTTATCGTCTCAAGCAGAATCCTGTCAAACACGATTTCACCGGCATTGTCGGCAAGCAGAACAACATTTTTAGCTTTTTCTAAATCCTTCTCAAAAAGTGAAAAATCCGTAAGGTCAAGCGGATTGTGGACAACATCGTCTATTGTTTTTTCAAGATTAATCTCTCCAACTTCGCTTCCAAAATCTATGATATTACCGGCTAAAGCAAGTCTAATAGCATAAAGCAAAGGGTTTTTTGCATTTTCTATCTCTCTTTTTGCAAAATCTTCGTATTTTAAGGCTATATCGTTATATTTTCTCTTTATCTTGCTATAAGGATCATCTATTCCTAAGGTTTTTCTTATTGTTCCATAGACCTTTTCGCTAATAATCGGCGGTGGCAGGTTGACATCTATATCCTGTAAGATTTTAACAACTTTCATTGCAGGTTTTAAAAGGTGTTCTCTATCTGAATAGAACAACCTTGCCGTTCTTGTCGCCTGCGATATAAAACAGTGGTAACATTCAGCATGAACCTTCATATTGAAGGATTATAGATAAGAACCCTTCTTAATGCAACAAAAATAAAAAATCGGTTTATTGGCTAAGTAAGCTTCTTAAATACGACTTTAATAACCTAAAATTCGCATTGTTGTAGTATTTACCTTATTTGCGATACTTCAAGCTCAAACTGCTTTTGTTTTTTTAAGTGTTCCATAACTTCTTATAATGTTTCCGTATTCTTTTACCAGATTTTTGAATATTTTTTCTTAAATCTCTTAGGATTGAAAAGTCCCTTTCGCTTCGTGCACTAATTTTAGCCGTTTTAGTGCAAATTTAGACTACATACACTAAATTAGTGCATATAATTATGGCTTTTCTTTCAAAACTCTAAACAATCGTTTATTGATAAAGATTTTTTCTTTGCCAACCTTCTCGCTTTTTTACTATACTGATATTCTCCGGTTCTTTCAGATACTTAGACGCTATATTCCTTGATGCAATCTTTTTATCGATTAGGCTGGAGATTTTTGTGTAAACATTGGAGAACAAGACATCGACAAGCTCTCTTGAGTAAATTTTTGGTAAATTAGTATTATATCGGATGTTTCTCTCATAGCATCTACTATCTTTTTGGTTAAAATAAGAGTTCTAAAGGCTGTTTCTTCCAATGCCTTTAACATAAATAAGACCCACTCTTCCCAGTGATTTTTGTAAGTAACATCATAAATCTTCCCATCCATTATTATAAATTCCATTGCGTATTTTTCAACTATTTCAATATTAAAATAAGGATCTTCATCATCTAAATCTCCATCTACAACAACAGTTTTTGGCTTATATTTTTCTGTTTTAGGATATATCTCAGCAATATCGTCGCTAAAAAACAGATTTGCCGGATAGTTTTTTTACGCTTAAGGTAAGTCTCTGAATCATCACAAGGGGTTTCAACTAAAAGTGCCTTATCTATTGCTCTTTTGAAAATAGTTTTAGGAATATATCCAAGAAATGGCAAAAATTCATTTAAAACCGGGACGAAAATTATCTCCCATCTGCATACCCTTTCTAAGGGTAGAATAGATTGATATATCAGGTGGATTGTGTATAATGGGAATGTTGGGTTTTAAAGGTATTGCCCAAAATGATGAGTGTTCAAGAGATAAAGCCGTTTAGCTACTTGGTGTGTGCAGGTGATTTTTGTAGCAATTACCTGACGACACCATAATCTATGCATAGCACTCAACAGAATAAAAATTTCAGGAGGCTTTTGTTATGAAAAATATTCCACTTAAAAAACTGTTTTTCTTTTCTGTTCTAATTGTTATTATTGTTTCTGTTGCTTCGATAACCGTGGGTTATATGTATTCTATCGATAATGCCAAAAAGACAGATACTTTAGCGTCTCGAGATGTTCCGCTTCTTGTAACCTTAAAAGGAATGGAG
>JAMOPP010000044.1 GCA_027064405.1 Desulfurellales bacterium | reverse complement strand
ACCCCTCTTTATCTCTAAATGTAGGTATCCCGCTATCTGCACTCATACCCGCACTTGTTAAAAACAGGCAACTTTCTGATTTTTCCACAACTTCCTTTAATTTTTTAAAGTCATTTATAATCATACTTTACCTCTTTTTATCACACTCTCCATAAGTATTTTCCAATTTTTAACCCGGCAAAAAAGTCCATCAATAACCACACTACAAATTACCGAAACCATATCTATGTCTTAATAATTATACTGTAAAATTACAAATTATCTACCCTTTTTTAAGTATAATCTCTACACATAAACAGGAATTGTTATTTTTAAATCCAAGTTTGGCTTTATGGAAAACATTTAAGACTTTAGCAAAATTATAATCAAGACAATTTTTAGAAACCAAAACCCAGTCCGTGCTTTCACTCATTATTATTTTTTAGCAAATAGACTCTATTTTAACTTACTTAATGTTTTTGAACTTGCTCTAAATATTCAACCATACATTTAACCATATCATAATGTTTGTCCTCAATGGCAATATCAATTGGTGTTTGACCGTTTTCAGTTTTAGCATTAACATCAGCTCCTGCTGACAACAAATACTTAACTATATTAAGATTTCCATATCTAACGGCAAAATGAAGTGGCGTAATGCCGTTTTTAGTTTTGGCATTCACATCAGCGCCTTTGGAAACAAGATATTTAATAATATCAAAATACTTGTTATAAATAGCAAAATAAATCGGTGTGGTGTTGGCACTGCTTTTATCTTTACTATTCACATTAGCTCCCTTTGCTATAAGTCGCCTTACGAGAATAATATCTCCTTTATTTGCTGCCATAAATAAATCATCGGAAAGATTCTTATTGTTACCTTCATTGGCTCCTTTGAATGCGAGATACTTAGCTGTATAAAAATATTTATTATTACGGGCATAATAAAGTGCTGTTTTACCCTCATTATCCTTAGCATTAATATCAGCACCCTTGGATACCAAATACTTAACTACATCAAGGTTTTCTTTTCCAAAACGAACAGAAAAAAGAAGAGGCGTCATATCGCCATTTTCTTTGGCATTAATATTAGCTCCTTTGGATACAAGATATTTGATTACATCTAAATATCCTTTGACAACTGCATAATGAAGAGGAGTATCGCCAAATTTATTCTTAGCATTCACATCAGCACCCTTGCTTATTAGATACTTAACTACACTAAGACGATTATGCGCAGTAGCAGAATGCAGGGGCGTATCGTTACAACATTTATTCCTAACATTAACACTGACACCTTTTTCTATGAGTTGCTTTACAAGTGGTAGGTTTCCCTTATTTACTGCCTGAAATAAATCATTATTTAACTCGGCTACCGCACAAGAAACAAACATAAAAGAAAACAATACTGAAAACAATAAATACTTAACTCGCAACATACCCCCTCCTAAAAGAAATAAATAATAGAGATAAAGTTTTTGTTATTTTAGCATTTTCTATCGATTAAGACAAGAAAATAAGAGTATTATTAAACTTCATTTCTGTTATCGTCTTTAAAGCAATTTTATTCTTTTTTATCTCATTTTCAAATCTTCTAAACGCTTGAGAAACAACAACATAATCATATCGAATAGATTTTTATCCGTTTCAACGACAATGTTAAATATTTCCTAAAAAAATATAAAAAACAACCTTCCACCTCCGAGGTGTCACCTATGAGGTGGAAATTTTTTCATCCATTGGATATATCCCACCTGCGGAGTTGCACAAAAAAGAAATTGCTTAATAAAATAGGTAAAAATAATCTTAAAGAAAAGAAAAATATCTATAATTTAACGAAGGAAATAGGGATTTATGAAGAATTATCTTAGCAAGAGGGGTAGTGTACTAAAATATGGAGACGACTTAATGAATATATATCAATAGAAGTCATTTACGCAAAATGGGAAATGATTTGTAGAGTGGCGAAAATCCTTATTGTCTCTTTAATTTCCATTCAGCAATCTTATATATTTCAACCAATACAAAGAGTGGCAATGCCACAGCAAAAATAAGCAACCAGTCATTTAATCCTAACGGTACGGTATGCAACATCTTTTGAAGGAACGGAACATAAACAGCTGCTACCTGAAGACTAACGGTTAAAAACCATGCTATCAGGAAAAATGTGTTGGAAAAAAATCCACCAATAAAAATGGGCGTATCGAAAAATCTATAGTTAAAAACATTTATCTTTTCAAGTATTATAATGCCTGTAAATGCAACTGTTTGGGCAAGCGCAACAGCTTGAGTTTTTGGCAAACCAAGTGATAAATAGTGATGAAATAACCATAATGTCCCCGCCCCGATATATCCGCCAAGAAGCAGAATCATTATAGCACCACGCCTTTTTATAAACGGCTCATTTGATTTTCTTGGAGGCTTGTTCATAATACCTTTTTCTGTCTTTTCTACACCCAGAGCCACAGCGGTCAAACCGTCCGTTACAAGATTCATCCATAAGATTTGAACAGGTAATAAAATTAAAGGTCCTTCAAGAAGTATATTTACAAAAATTGCGACAACTTCGCCCATATTTGAAGAAAGTAGATAGGTAACAAATTTTTTAATATTTTCAAACTGTCTTCTGCCCTCTTTTACAGCATTGATAATTGATGCAAAATTATCATCAAGCAGAATCATATCGGCAGCACCCTTTGCAACATCTGTGCCCCTTTTGCCCATAGCTATACCAATATCGGCTTTCTTTAAAGCGGGTGCATCATTGACGCCATCCCCTGTCATTGCCGTAATAAGATTTTCTTTTTGCAAAAGAGAAACTATTCTCAGCTTATCCTTTGGTGTTACGCGTGCAAATATAGCACCCTCACCAATTTTTTTTCTTAGTTCATCATCATCCAACATATTAAGCTCTTTTCCGCTAATTGTTTCTTTATAATCAAGATTTATCTTGCTTGCTATAGCAGCAGCCGTAAGAGCCGAATCTCCGGTAATCATAACAACCTTAATACCGGCTTTTTTTGCAGTCTCTATGGCTTTAAGAACCTCTGGCCTTGGCGGGTCAATTATACCTACAACACCAAGCAGTATAAGCTCTTTTTCCACATTGCTTTCTTTAAAATCCACCTTACCTTCCAATGTTTTTTTTGCTAAAGCAAGT
>JAMOPP010000043.1 GCA_027064405.1 Desulfurellales bacterium | reverse complement strand
TCCACATTTCTATTACTTTATCATCACTCAGATTATGCATCTGTTTTAATATTAAAAGTCCAACCATCAATCTAATAGAATATGGTCGTCCATGTATGCTATATTTACTTGCAAATGCTTTATCAAAGTCTTCCCATGGAATTTTTTCAGATAAAATTACCAATGGATGTTTAAGATTAATTTGATCTAATAAATCAGTACCTAACAAACTAGGTACTCTATATTTTGGCGAACGCGTTTGCATATAACTCACCTCTCATTTTTTTAACTTTTTCGACCAGATTTTTAGCCTTTTTTGACAGATTATATTACGTTAATTAAACCGAGTTAGCAAGTATTTTCAGTGAATTATATACTTTTTAAGCATCGACTATGTAGTGAAAGAGCGAAAAGGTGCCAGACAAATAAAGAGTTTTTTAAAGTTGGAGATATGATTCTTTTTTTTCAAACATCATGCTTCCTTCTATTATTTATTTTAGGTTGGCAAAGCCTTTATTATATTTTCTAAGTAAACACTCTCATAAAAACCTCTTCGTTTCTCTCCCCTCTAATTATCCCTGCATTTCCTGAACCAGTTGTTTTAATCTTTGTGCTTGCTCTACAAGTTCGTTTATAGCTGTAGAAGCCTGTTCCATGCCTTCACTGGTTTCTGTTGCAATTTTTTTTATTTCTTCAACAGATTGAGCTATCTCTTCACTTGAAGCTGATTGCTCTTCTGCTGCAGTAGCAATAGCTCCTACTTTATCAGCATTTGATTCGGAGATTGTAACAATTTCCCTTAAGGCTTCTCCTGAGCTCGAAGCAAGTTCAGTGGCCTGTTCCACGGCTTTAGCAACTTTTTCAGTATCAACAATATTTTTCCTCATAGCCTGTTGTATCTGAGCTATTGCTTCTTCTACTTCTTTAGTAGCTGTCATGGTTTTTTCTGCAAGTTTTCTAACTTCATCTGCTACCACGGCAAAACCCCGTCCATGCTCTCCTGCTCTGGCAGCCTCAATAGCAGCATTCAAGGCTAACAAGTTAGTCTGATCCGCAATGTCAGTAATAACATTAATTATATTTCCAATATTGTTAGCCTTTTGACCTAACTGGTCCATATTTTCTTTTAATAATTTGCCTAAGCTTTGAACTTCCTTTATAGCATTAATAGCCTCATGAACTATCTTCTCCCCTTCTAAGGCTTTTTCTTTAGCAGTCTCCGTATCATCTGCAGTCTCTGAAGCATTTTTGGCTACTTCAAGAACTGAAGAGTTCATTTGTTCCATAGCCGTCGCCGTTGATTCAGTTCTTTCTCTTTGAAGTTCAGCACCTTTTGCTGTTTGTTCAATCTGAGCTGAAAGCTCTTCCAAAGCTGAAGCAATGTTTTCAGTAATTAGAGTTATTGATTGAGCTATTCTTTTTAAAGTCTCTGACTGTTGCATGATAATCTTTTGATTATTTTTTATTTCAGTAATATCCTGAAGTATAATAGCCACTTCTAAAATTTCTTCTTTTCTATCCTTGATAGGAAAAGCATTTACTAATACAATCTTTTCTTCCCCTGTTTTAGTACAAAAACAAGCTTCTCCTTCCCATGGTTCGCCAGTAGGAATTACTCTTTCCACAATAGGTTTGCAAATCTGACATTCATCCAAAGATGGATAGTTCAGCATTTCATATCCTTTTAATTTGCCAATTACATTTTCTTTTTGGTGTCCAGTTAATTTACATATAGCATCATTTGCAAATTGTACTATTCTATTTTCATCTATTTCAAACAACGGAAGTGAAATCCCAGTCTTAAATGATTCCATAATATGGATTCTATCAGAAATATTTTTGGCCATATTATGAATAGCTTTAACCATAGTTCCTATGCTATCATTTGCTTTATAGTCAATTTGTGCGTCATATTCTCCATTTGCTATTCTGTCACAAATAGCGGCTATATTTTTCATTGGTTCATTGATATATTTAATTAATACAAGCACTATGAACATGGAAATTATCAGTGATATAATTCCACTTATACCGATACTAAATAATAATATCTTATCCATACCAAAAAACATATCAGACTTGTTTATATTGCATCCAATATACCAGTCATAGGGTTCAAAATATATTATTCTTGCAATTTTCTTTTCACCATTAAAAGAGTATTTAACAAAATTATTTTTTGTATTTAAAAGTTTTTTACCAAATTCAAAATCTCTTATGTTCTTTCCCATTATTCTGGAAATTGGATGGTAAATAATCTTACCCTGAGAATTAAAGACAAATAAATATCCTTTCCCGTTGATATTGGTTTTCTCTAACATCTTTTTAAGGGGTGGAATCAAAATCTTTCTTCCTACATAGATTACTGCGATAATCTTACCTGAAGAATCTCGAAGGGGTTTATAAGCAGTAAGATACCACGCATTAACAACAAAGGCTCTACCATGATAGGTACGTCCAGAAATTACTGTTTTATAAACAGGAGAAGATGAAGGTATATAGGTTCCTACTGCTCGAGAGCCATCTAACTTCCTTACATTAGTAGATACTCGTAGAAGCTTACCAGGTAAAACCTGAAAAATAGTCGCAGTACCTCCTACCTTTTTTTGAACTGCATCTACAAGTTTAAAATTATTATTTATTTTCATATTTCCTATTTTAAGAATAGGGATCCTTACGTGTTCCTTTTCTTTCGTAATTTGATTAACAATATCCATTTCTATATATTCGTTCTTATCTAGATAAGGAGTACCCAATGCTTTTACCATTAAATCAATAACCTCAAGATCTGAATTTATCTGTTCCTGGGTAATCTCATTTTGCATTTCAAGCGCTTCTTCAACTCTATCCAGAGAAGAAGAGATAAAATTCATAGCCAACTTTTTCACAGCATTGGACATTTTTAAATAATTTGTTATTCCCATTGAAAAAATACAAATTAACACAATTACAATATTACATAAATATATCTTTGTAGAAAATTTCATTTGATTAAACATAAATTACCTCCTTTTTTAGAAGTCCATGTTCTGAAAGATCTCTGTTTAGAAAGATAATTTTTACAAGTTTTGCCCATTATGCTCTCCCCATTGTCTTGGTTCAGCGTGAAATGGAATTTTCCCCGATAAAAATAAGCTAGTTTTAATTTACAAAAAGTCCTA
>JAMOPP010000042.1 GCA_027064405.1 Desulfurellales bacterium | reverse complement strand
TTCTATCACCTCTGAGTCAATTATTGAGTTAGCGGATAAATTGGATATAAAGGTAACACAAGAAAGGGTTGAAATTAATGATTTTATTGAGAAGGTGAAGCAACAGGAGATAATTGAAGCCGGAGGACTTGGAACGGCTGCCGTTATATCACCTGTCGGCGAATATGTATTTGATGATAGGTCAACATTAAAGGTAGGAAACGGTGAAATTGGAGAATATACAAAGAAAATATACAACTACTATACAGATTTGCAGACAGGAAAAGTTGAGGCTCCCAAAGGGTGGCTCAAAAAGGTTGAAAGAAAGAAATAATGATAGATTATGATGGCAAGGGCAGCCTAAAGATTGCCCTTGTTGAATTTTTAAATGCATTTCCGCTATACTATGCACTAAAAGAGAGGGTCATAGACAATGACTTTATGTTTATTCCGAAACCTCCAAGCGTATGTGCCCCTCTTTTAAGAAATCAAGAAGTTGATATAGGAAATGTGCCAATAGTGGAATATGCACAATCAAAAAATTACAAAATAATAAAAGAGTGTTGTATATCAGCCACAAAAAGGGTAAAGAGTGTTATTCTAATATTGAACAAGCCTATTCATCAACTAAAAAGGGTAAAACTTGATAAAAATTCAAATACATCCGTTGCTCTCACAAAGGTCTTATTTAAATACAAATACAATCTTTCAGTGGACTATGTGGAAAATGATTATGATTGCGAACTTGTAATAGGCGATAGGGCTTTGGAAAGACTAAAAACAGTCAAAGAGGAGCAGGTACTTGATCTTGCGGTTGAGTGGTATAAAATGACATCGTTGCCTTTCGTATTTGCCACTTGGATTACAAATAAAAATATAACCGAGGATACAGTAAATCTTTTTATTAAATCAAAGGAGTGGGGTGTTCAAAATATAGACACGATATGCAAAGATTTTACGCATTTAAATAACTTAACAACCCTTCAACTTTGCAAAGATTATTTGCAGAACAATATATCTTACGATTTGACCAAAGAAAAAATAACGGCAATAGAGCTTTTTTTTAATTATGCTTATCGCTGCTCTGCCATTCCTGCAAATAATAAACTTGAATTTGTATAAATATTGATACGGCGAGCATATTTTATAATATATTCTTGAAAAAAGCGCTCTCGTTTATTATAATGACCCAATAATTAAGATTTGGAGGTTTAAATTGTCTGTAAAAGTTGCCATTAATGGATTTGGTAGAATAGGTAGAGCTTTTTTTCGAACAGCAATAGGATATAAAGATATTGAAATAGTTGCAATAAATGATAAAGCTGTAAATAACGATATATTATCACACTTGCTAAAATATGATTCCGTTCACGGCACACTGCGTAATCACGACATTAGACACGATGATAAACACATATTTTTTGACGGCAAGGAGATAAAAACCTCTTTAAATGAAAATCCCTCAAATTTGCCATGGAAAGAGCTTGGCGTGGATGTAGTTCTTGAATCAACAGGACAATTCAGAAGTAGAGAAAAGGCGGAATTGCACCTTAAAGCCGGAGCAAAAAAGGTCGTAATAAGTGCACCTGCCAAGGGAGGCGATGTTCCAACTGTTGTGCTTGGAGTTAATGATGAAGATTTTGATTTTAAAAACAACAATATCATTTCAAATGCCTCTTGCACCACAAACTGCATAGCACCGATTGCAAAAATTTTAAATGACAGCGTGGGTATAGTTAGGGGCTCTATGACTACGGTTCATTCTTACACAAATGACCAAAAACTGCTTGATGTCAGGCATCCTGATTTAAGAAGGGCAAGGGCTGCAGCGGAAAATATTATTCCAACCACAACAGGTGCAGCAATAGCAGTAGGTATTGTAATGCCTCAACTTAAAGGAAGATTAGACGGAATTTCAATCAGGGTTCCCACGCCCAATGTTTCTTTGGTGGATTTTGTTATAGAAGCCAAAAGAGAGACAACAAGAGAGGAGATAAATTCCATTATCAAAGAAAAAAGTCAAAATGAATTAAAAAGTATTTTAGAGTATATAGATGAACCCATTGTTTCAAGGGATTTAACAGGCAACCCTCATTCAAGTATTTTTGATTCGTTAAGCACAATGATAATAAACAAAAAAATGGTCAAGGTTCTTTCGTGGTATGACAACGAATGGGGATACTCGTCAAGGCTCAGAGATTTAATATTAAAGATGAAAGATTTTGTATAAATGAAATACATTAACGATATAGATATAGCCCATAAAAAAGTTTTCATAAGGTGCGATTTTAATGTCCCTATGGATGAAAACGGCAATATAACTGATGATAATAGAATTAAACAGGCACTCCCGACAATAGAATATGCAATTGACAATAAATCAAAAATCATTCTTTCAAGTCATCTCGGCAGACCAAAAGGCGTTAAAAATAAAAAATATTCTCTTTTGCCCGTTGCCAAAAGATTATCAACACTGCTTAATAAAAAGGTGCTATTTGCAGAAGATTGTATAGGACAAAACAGTGCCGAAATGATTAATAATTTAAAAGACGGAGATGTTCTTCTGCTTGAAAATTTAAGATTCTACAAGGGTGAAGAAGAAAATTCACAGGAATTTGCTACCAAGCTCCTTAAGTTTTTCGATATATACATAAATGATGCCTTTGGAGTATGCCACAGAAAACATGCATCGGTTTATGCGCTTCCAAAAATGTCAAAAATTGTAGCGGCAGGATTTTTGCTAAAAACAGAACTTGACTATTTTTCAAAAATATTGGAATCGGAAGAAAAACCGTTCGTTGCGGTTATAGGCGGTGCAAAAATATCAGGCAAGATTAACTGTTTAACAAATCTGCTTAACAAAGCCGATAAGGTAATAATTGGGGGTGCTCAAGCTTTTACATTTTTAAAAGCCTTAGGTTACAGCGTCGGAAAAAGTCTTGTTGAGGATGAGCTTATGGATACCGCAAAACAGATAATGAACAAAGCAAAAAAACGGGGCATAAAATTTTATCTACCGGTTGATTTTGTATGTTCCAAAGAGATTGAGGATGATATAAACTGCAAAACATTTACATACCAGGAAATCCCCGACAATATGATGGGTCTTGACATAGGAAGAGCAAGCTCTATCTTATTTTCAGAGGCTTTAAAGGATGCAAAACTCATAGTATGGAACGGGCCTATGGGCGTTTTTGAAATAAACAGCTTCTTCAATGGCACAAAAGAGATGGCGAAATCCATAGGAGAAACAAGGGCTCTAAGCGTAGTAGGCGGCGGAGATACTGCAGATGCCGTTAAAAAAGCAAATGAAAGCGAAAATATGAGTTATATATCTACGGGAGGAGGAGCATCACTTGAACTACTCGAAGGTAAACAACTTCCTGCCATAGAGGTCTTGGAGGAAAAGGGATGAAAAAAAACATAATAGCTGCAAATTGGAAAATGCACTTTGATATAAAAGAAGCGGGAATTATTGCATACAATATGATTAAAACCATAAGTGAAACCGACAAAACAGAGATTGTTGTATGTCCTGCATATACACATCTTGACAGGCTTTCTTCCATTTTTGGAAACAGCTTTATCAATCTTGGCGCACAAAATATGTACTTTGAAGAAAAGGGTGCGTTTACAGGAGAAATTTCTCCGACTATGCTAACATCCTTAAACTGCAAATTTGTAATATTGGGTCATTCCGAAAGAAGGCATATTTTCAAAGAAGACAATAATTTAATAAACAAAAAGATTGTTTCTGCAATTGAGCATAACCTTACGCCAATTCTGTGTGTAGGAGAAACAATAGAAGAGAGAAATGCTCACAGAGAATTTGATATTATAACAGAACAGATAAAAAGTGGACTGGGAAAAGTTGACAAGAGTAAAGTTATAATTGCATATGAACCCGTCTGGGCAATAGGCACGGGAGTATCTGCTGATAACAAAACGGTGGAGACAATGCATAATTTTATAAAAGAAACGGCGGGTGATATTCCTATACTCTACGGAGGTAGCGTTAAGCCGAGCAATGCACATTCTCTTTCACAAATTCAAAGCGTGAATGGGTTCTTGGTAGGTGGAGCAAGTCTTATACCGAAAGATTTTAATCAAATAATAAAGGAATTTGAAAAGATAAAAGGAGAAAGTTAATGCTTACCATTTTAATATTTACTCAGATTGTATTCGGAATTGTATTAATAGGAATAATTTTAGTTCAAAAAGGAAAAGGTGCCGACATGGGCGTATCTTTTGGTGCAGGAGCTTCAGAAACTCTTTTTGGAGCAAGTGGCTCTGTATCTTTCCTTGCAAAAGTCACTTGGGGTTTAGCATTTCTATTTATGCTTAACTCTCTGAGTATATCTTATATAATTTATCACTCAAAAGACGCATCTTTGATTAAAGCACAACCTCAAAAAACACATATTCAAATACCTGCGACTCCATTGCCGGATAAAAATGCTCCCATAAAAAAATAATGCCAAAAAACCTGCTGAAAATTGCTGTTATAGTTTTAATACTTTTTTCAAGCAGGTTCGTTTATTCTTCAGAGATAAAATTCTCTTTAAGTGCAGAACCAAAAAGATTGATACCGTTTCTTGCGACAGATTCGGTAAGTGCCGAAGTGTCATCCTTTATATTCAACGGATTGCTAAAATTTGATAAAGATATGCACATAGTTGGTGATTTGGCAAAAAGTTATGAAATTAAAAATCACGGCAAAACGATTATTTTTCATCTTCGCAAAGGGGTTTTTTGGCAGGACGGCTATCCTTTTACGGCAAATGATGTTATTTTTACATACAAAACGATAATAAACAAAAATACACCTACGCCTTATGCAGGTAAGTACAAAATTATAAAAAAACTCTACAAAACCGATAAATATACAATTGTGGCAGAATATTCAAAACCTTTTGCACCTGCTTTATACTCATGGATGATGGGTATTGTGCCGAAACATCTTTTGGAAAATAAAAAAAGTATAGCATCAAGCAGTTTTAACAGACATCCTATCGGAACAGGGCCATACATTTTAAAGAAGTGGAAAACAGGGCAGTATCTTATTTTGAAGGCAAATAAACACTACTTTCTCGGAAAACCCAAAATAGATAAAATAATTTATAGAATTATACCCGATGGCACAACGAATCTCCTTGAGCTTAAAAATCAAAATTTAGATTTGATGCAGCTTTCACCCATACAATATCTGTATGAGTTCGATGACAATTTAAAAAAACATTACAATGTCTATTTTGAGCCATCCTCCGGCTATACATACCTTGCATTTAACCTGAAAGAAAAGATATTTCAAAACTTAAAAATAAGAAAGGCAATCTGTATGTCAATCAACAGGAAAAAATTAAAAGATGTTATACTTTTTCAGTATGGTAGCGTTACAGACTCAATATATCCCAAAAACTCACCCTATTTTGTAAATAAAAGCATCTGTTCATACTCTCCGAAAAAGGCTTATAAAATATTTAAAAGTTTGGGATTTGTAAAAAAATCGAACGGATACCTCTACAAAAACGGAAAGCCGTTTCAATTCACAATCTACACAAACAACGGTAATGCAGAAAGAAAATATACGGCAATTATGATTCAGGAATACCTAAAGCAAGCAGGTATAAAAGTAAACATCAGAATACTCGAATGGCAGGCTTTTATTAAAATGGTGAATGAAAGACATTTTGATGCAATAATTTTAGGTTGGCAGCTTGGCAGTGACCCCGACGAATACTCCATTTGGCACTCAAGTAGCACCAAAGCGGGAGCATTTAACTTCGTAGATTTTAAAAATAAACAGGTTGACAGGTTAATAGAACTCGGAAGAATTACCTTTAATAAACAAAAAAGAAGAGAAATATATTTAAAAATCAACACCCTTATAACAGCTCGGTTTCCGTATATTTTTTTGTATTATCCTACATCAATTACCGTCGTTAACAAAAAGTTCAAAAACATAAAATCGGAAAAAGCCGGCATTATGTATAACTTTATCGAATGGAGCGAATAAAAATATTAAACCGATATTTTATCTCTTAAATAGGCTAACGAATCAAAAACTCCGTAATGCCTATTAAAAATCCGAGCAGTCCGCCAAAAACATTTATGTATTTAAATTGGTCTTTACTTATATTTAAAACTACATCTTCAACTTCAGAGATATCAAAGCGTTCAAGCTTTTTTCTTGCTATTTGTGCTATATCAAAATTGAAAATTTTATCGCTCTCTTTTTTTATAACAAAAAGCAGGTTATTTACAGACATAGAGGGCAGTTTTTCGATTAAATCGGGTTTAAAATTGTGCAAAACATCATAAAAAGTGTATCTATTCAAGGTTAATCTTATTAAAGCTGTAATCTCAAATGATAGTTTTTTCTTATCTATATTATTTAAAACACCATCTATAATTTTATTTTTAATGTCAAAATTGTTAAAGAAATCATCTACCTTATTAGAGACATATTTTCTTACTTCGTCTAAAGATAAATTGCCTATTTTCTTTAAGGCATACTCTATATTCCGGTTTAAGAATTCGTTTTCCAAAGAGTTATAGACACTTTTAGAGATATTACACTGCATTTTATCGTCAAGTAGTATGGATTTTATTTCATTAATTATGATATCAACAATCCTTTCGTTGTCTTCTATCAGAGGGCCTATCATAGAAACAAAAGAGGTTATAAGTATATTCGAATCATCTGTATATTTATCAAGGGCATTCTTTATTTTTCTCTTTACAAGCTCTCTCATTTCGTCAGAATCCATTTCGTTTGATAAATTCAACAGAGATTTGGCAGTTATGCTATCAATAAAGCTCTTTATATTTTCTATTTTATCGTTTTCAATGTAATTTTTAACCGTTTTTGTTTTATCAAGCATCAAAAATGCATTATAAATAAGATAATCGGTATCTATCTGAATGTTAGATAATTTTTGTCTGATAAAATCATCAAGGTTGTTATTTAAAAAATCTTCTATTATTATTTTTAATTTTTTATAATTTATTGATATTGATGACATTTTTTTGGATAACAGGCTGTTAATTAGCTTTTCTGAGAACTCATACAAAAATTGCCTATTCTTCTTTTTGTAGATATATTTTACTATCTCCTTTTTATCGATAATCTTTAAGGCTACAACGGTTGATATTTTATCTATCAAATCCTTGCGCTTTTTTGGGATTAAACCCGGTGTAAAAGGAATTCTCAGCCCAAAAATAAAATACGGCTTTCTTGGAAAAAAAAGCATCTTTATGGCTACAAAGTTTGTTGCATAACCTATAAAAGCTCCAATGAGCGGAAGAAGAATAAGATTTACATCAATCATTTAAAAATATTTTTAAATTTATCCAAAATTGAGTCCTTGTAGTTTAACTTTTCACCGGATTCTTCTGCAAATTCCATTAAAATTTCCTTCTGTCTTTGTGTTAATTTTTTTGGTATCTCAACCTTAATATGCACAATCTCGTCACCCCTTACACCTGACATTTCAACGCCCTTATGCTTTATCTTGAATTGCTTGCCGTCTTGAGTGCCCGGCGGAATCTGTATTTCATGCTCTCCCCATATTGTAGGAATCTTTAAGGATGCACCAAGTGATGCCTGTGCTATGGAAATTGGAACCTGGATATGAATATCTCTGCCATCCCTTTTAAAAAAATCATGCTCTGCAACATTTATGTATATATATAAATCTCCGCTTGGCCCGTCATTTACGCCCGGATTTCCTCTGCCTCTGACCTTTATGATATTGCCGTTGTCTATGCCCTGCATTATTTTAACAGTTAATGATTCTTCTTCATAAACATATCCTACACCGTGGCAACTGCTACATTTTTTTGTGATAATTTTGCCCTTTCCGTTACATTTCGGGCAGGTTTTCCTTACGGATAAAAAACCTTGAGAATATATAACTTCACCCATTCCTTTGCAATATGAGCAGGTTTCAAGTCCACCTTTTTCGGCTCCGCTTCCTCCGCAGGATGAACAAACTTTTTTCTTTTTTATTGTGATTGTCTTTTCCGCACCAAAAACAGCCTCTTTAAAATCTATATTAAGATTGATTCTTATATCTTCACCTTTTTGAGGTCTATTAGCACTATCACCGTATGCCTGATCTCCAAAAATATCACCAAAAACACTCGAAAATTGTGAAAAGATATCCTCAAACGGACTTGACGAAAAGTTAAATCCCGAGTCCATATCATCAACCCTTCCAAATTGATCATATTGAGCTCTTTTTGCATTATCCGACAAAACAGAATATGCTTCACTTAATTCCTTAAATTTATTTTCCGCTTCTTTGTTGTTCGGGTTTCTATCCGGATGATACTGAATAGCAAGTTTTCTGTAAGCCTTTTTAATTTCCTCTGAATCGGCATCTCTCGATACGCCGAGAATTTCGTAATAATCTTTCATATGCCCCTTTCCATATACATAAAATAAAGGAGATTGGGATTTTCGCCCAACCCCCTCTATAATAGATTACCCTAAAAAAGATGTCTAATTATTTATTATCTTTTCCTTCTTCCTCTTCCACTTCAGCCTCCACAACATCCTCTTCTTCCTTTGAAGAATTTTGATTTTCATTAGGCTGACCTGCGTTTGCCTGATTTCCCTGCTCTGCCTGAGCTTTTTTATATGCCTCTTCAGCAAGCTTGTGAGATTTCTTGGCAAGTTCTTCCATAGCTTTTTCTATTTCTTCTTTAGAGTCGCCTTCTAATGCTTTTTTTGTTTTTTCTATGGCGTCTTCTATATCTTTCTTCTCATCTTCACTTATAGTATCCTTGAAGTCTGTCAGGCTTTTCTGTGTAGAATATACTAAAGAATCGGCTTTATTTTTTGTTTCTATAAGCTCTTTTTTCTTTTTATCTTCTTCTGCATGCATTTCGGCTTCTTTTACCATTTTCTCTATCTCTTCCTGAGAAAGTCCCGAAGATGCTGTAATTTTTATAGCCTGCTCTTTGCCTGTAGCCTTGTCTTTCGCAGAAACATTCAATATACCGTTTGCATCTATATCAAATGTAACTTCAATTTGAGGAACTCCCCTTGGCGCAGGTGGAATGCCCATAAGTTCAAATCTTCCGAGGGTTTTATTGTCGTTTGCCATTTCGCGCTCACCCTGTAAGACATGTATCGTCACAGCCGATTGGTTATCTTCAGCCGTTGTAAACGATTGGGATTTCCTTGTAGGTATTGTGGTGTTTTTAGGTATAACCTTAGTCATAACTCCACCAAGAGTTTCTATGCCTAAGGATAGTGGCGTAACATCAAGAAGAAGTACATCTTTCACATCTCCCTTCAAAACACCGCCTTGAATTGCAGCACCGAGAGCAACAGCTTCATCCGGATTGATATCTTTTCTCGGCTCCTTGTTGAAAAACGCTTTTACCTTTTCTCTAACTCTCGGCATTCTTGTCATTCCGCCTACTAAAATCACATAATCTATATCAGATGTTGACATATTTGCATCTTTTAGGGCAATTTTGCATGGCTCTAAGGTTTTGTCAATCAAACTCTCCACAAGCTGTTCCAATTTTGCCCTTGTGAGTTTTATAACAAGATGTTTCGGTCCGGATGCATCAGCAGTAATAAAAGGCAGATTAACCTCTGTCTCCATAGCACTTGATAGCTCTATCTTTGCCTTTTCCGCTGCCTCTTTTAATCTTTGAAGTGCCATAGGGTCTTTTCTTAAATCTACTCCATTATCTTTTTGGAATTCATCTGCAAGATAGTTCATTATGGCAGAATCAAAATCATCTCCACCTAAATATGTGTCACCGTTTGTTGATTTTACCTCAAAAACACCGTCACCTATTTCAAGAATTGATATATCAAAGGTTCCTCCGCCCAAATCATAGACAGCTATTTTACCCTCTTTTTCTCTATCCAAGCCAAAAGCCAAAGAAGAAGCGGTAGGCTCGTTGACAATTCTTAGAACATTTAAACCTGCTATCTGACCGGCATCTTTTGTAGCCTTCCTCTGAGAATCATCAAAATAAGCAGGTACCGTTATGACTACATCGGTTATCTTTTCGCCTGTATAATTTTCAGCATCTGTCTTTAATTTCTGCAAAATCTTAGCTGAAATTTCCTGAGGGGTGTATTCTTTGCCATCTATCTTAATTCTACAATCATTATTTTGACCCTGCACTACCTCATAAGGTAATTTACTTCTTGCGTGAACAGCCTGTTTTGAATCAAACCTTCTTCCTATGAGCCTCTTTGCAGAAAAAACGGTTCTTTTTGAGTTTGTTACAGCCTGTCTTTTTGCCGCTTGCCCCACTAAAATCTCTCCATTATCGCTAAAAGCGACTATACTTGGTGTTGTATTTGCTCCCTCGGCATTAGGTATAACTTTAGGTTTTGAACCCTCCATTATTGCCATGCATGAATTTGTAGTTCCCAAATCAATTCCTAATACTTTTCCCATATCTCATCCTCCTTAGTTATTACTTTCGTTTTGTTTTTCTAACTCACCGCTACCTACGACCACTTTAGCCGGTCTGATTAATTTTTCCTTGTAAAGATAGCCCTTCTCCAAGGTTTGAAGCACCTTGTTCTTATGAGTATCGTCAGACGGTTGAGTCATTAAAGCGTCATGAATTTGCGGATTAAAATCTTCATTTACAGGATTAACCTCTTTGATACCGTGTTTCGATAGAATATCTTTAAATGATTTCATTGTAAGCTCAATTCCCTCGATAATAGCATCTTTATGCTCACGAGATATACTTACAGCTTTTTCCATATTATCCAAGACAACCAGAAATTCATTAATTAATTCTCTTTTTGTGCTCTCCTGCATTTCAAGCATATTTTTTGCCACTCTTTTTTGATAATTATCAAAATCAGCATACAACCTTAAGTATTTATCCTTCTCATTCTGAAGCTCATCTTTTAAGAGCTGAACCTCATCTTTTTTCTCATCTTTTTCTTCCTCTTCATTTGTTTGCTCATTCTCCATTGAGTCGATATCTTTCACATCTTCTACTGTTTTGTTCTCTCCATCCATTTTTCGCCTCCAAAAACTAATTATTTAAGATATCCCCTATTTTCTTTTTGGCAGATTCTACAATATTAAGCATTTCCTTATAATTCATATTCATAGGTCCCATAATTCCCACAACTCCTACATTCTGATTCTTATATTGATAAGAGGAGGAAACGAGCCCCAAATCCTTTAGTTCATCAATAGGAAAATCATTGCCTATTAATATCTTTCTGTCACTCTCCATTACACCCTTAAGTATATCAACAATGGCTCTTTTTTCTTCAAGAACGCTTACTATTTTTCTAAGTTTGTTTAAATCGTCGTTAAAGGACGAGTAGTTGAAAATATTTTTAACACCGGATACTAAAAGTTTTGTTTTATCCGTTTGATTTGCGAGCGTCTTTATTATACTTTCACATTCCTGCTTATGATTTTTAATATAACTTTCTATGCTATTATTAATATCCGTTAAAGTCCACCCCTTGTAGTTTTCCGTTATGTAACGAGAGAACTCTTTAAGTTCTTTTTCGGTGATATCTTTATTTAAATTAACTATTCTTGTATCTATCATATTTGTGTCTGATACAACCACGCAAATAATCTTGTCTTCACTTATTTTAATAAATTCTATATTTTTAATTTTTGTCCGAGAGAAATCGGGCATAGTTACAAGTGATACCAGTCCGCTTAAAGAACTTGCAACATTAAGAATTTTATTCATTTTCTCATCCAGAGAGCCTAAACCTTTATTCACTACTATATTTTCAAAATCTTTTTTCAAGTTCGGTGAAAAATTAGACATAATCATTTCAAGGTAAAACTTATACCCCTTTTCCGTAGGTATTTTACCGCCTGATGTATGGGTGTGAGTCAGATATCCGGCATCTTCCAAATCAAGCATAACATTCCTCATCGTAGCAGGTGAAAACTCTATTTGATACCTTTTTGTCAACACTCTTGAACCGTCAGATTGCTTATATTTTATATAATTATCGACTATAATGCTTAAAACCAGCACCATTCTTTCGTCTAATCTCTTACTCATTAGCACTCACCTCACCTGTCTGCTAACAGAATAGTCATTTTTTTTATATTGTCAAGAGATAAGTCATATCGATGCAATTTAAAAATATAACCTATTTCTGCAAATAAATATGCATCCTTATAATTTTGCCATAACGGAATCAACATAATACGCATTATTATAAACTGCAAGACCTTTATCAAAAATTTTACACAAGCTGTCAATTTGGTATAATCATTTTTAGTGGTTTTTTTAAAACACTAATACAATTAAAGAGGATTGGTTACAATGCAAAAAATAAATATTATAGGCGGAGGTTTGGCAGGTGTTGAAGCTGCATTATGCTTAAGCAGATACGGATTAAAAGTCAATCTTTTCGATATGAAACCCGAAAAATTCTCGGAGGTTCACAAAAATGAAAACCTATCCGAAATCGTATGCAGCAACTCTTTCGGCAATATGAGCATATCAACATCAAGCGGGCTTTTAAAGAAGGAGATGGAGATACTGGATTCTGAAGTCGTTAAAACGGCATATTCGGTCAAGGTTGATGCCGGCGGAGCTTTGGCAGTGGATAGAGAAAAATTCTCATATGAGATGACTCAAAAAGTCAAAAAAGATAACAATATAAACATAGTTAGAAGGGTAGTTGAAAAGCTTGATAATGAAAATATCTGGATAGTTGCCTGCGGACCACTGTGTGACAATTCGCTAACCGACTATCTACAGAAAGAGGTTTTTGATAATAAATTCTTAAACTTCTTCGATGCAATTGCTCCGATTGTTTATACAGACAGCATTGATACAAGTAAAGGTTTTTGGGGTTCTCGCTATTCCGACGATAAAGACTACTTTAAC
Source organism: Desulfurellales bacterium (assembly GCA_027064405.1). GTDB lineage: Bacteria > Campylobacterota_A > Desulfurellia > Desulfurellales > Hippeaceae > JAMOPP01. The sequence continues at coordinate 3,630 of JAMOPP010000042.1, read as the reverse complement.
TGCATATTAAACGAAGATGAATATAATGAATTTTACGAAAATTTAATATCAGCCGAAAAGGTAAAGGTAAAGGAGTTTGAGCAGAACTATTTCGAAGCCTGCCTTCCGATTGAGGAGATAGCAAAAAGAGGTAAACAGACCCTGCTATTCGGACCGCTTAAACCCGTTGGACTTGAATACAATTCAAAAAGACCGTTTGCAGTTGTACAGCTTAGAAAGGAAAATAGAGAGGGTAGCCTTCTGTCACTTGTAGGATTTCAGACAAAATTAACATACAAGGAGCAAAAAAGGGTTTTTTCTCTCATACCTGCCCTAAAAAATGCAGAGTTTGCAAAATTGGGCAGTCTGCATAAAAACACATTTATAGACTCGCCGAAACTTTTAAATCACTTTCTTCAGCTTAAAAACAGACAAAATATCTTTTTTGCAGGTCAGATTACAGGGGTTGAAGGATATATGGCATCTGCCGCAACAGGAATTTTTGCCGGAATGAACATTGCCCTGTTGGTAAAGGGTAAAAATATGATGAACCTGCCCAAAAACACAATGCTCAACGGGCTTGTTGAATACATAACAACAAAAGAGGGCGAATTTCAACCAATGAGCGAGAATTTCGGCCTTGTTGAGCCTATAAAAATGAAAAATAAAAAACTAAGAAGAGAGAAACAGGCGGAAATTGCCATAGAACATATGAAGAAATGGAGAGAAGATTATGAAAGTATCATTACTTAGATTTACAGACAAACCCGATTTAACTGCGGCACTATCGGCAAAGGTGTGCTACAGTAATTTGGAAATAGATAAAATAGAACTTGATAATGAGAAATGCGGAAATATCCTCCGGAAGGTTCTTAAATCAGGCCACCACTCCGTAATAGAACACATCTCATTTACATTTGCCGTTGAGGGAATCAGCAGGGTTGCCACACATCAGTTGGTGCGACACAGAATGGCAAGTTACTCCCAGCAAAGCCACAGATATACAAAAATCAAACCTGAAAGTTTCGTGCTTCCGAATTCTATAAAAAACAGCAAAGAGGCATCAACATTATACCTTGAATCTATTAAAAACAGCCTAAATCTATACGAAAAACTTATAGAAATGGGAATAAAAAAAGAAGATGCGAGGTTTATTATCCCTCAGGGCGTATCTTCAAATATAGTGATAACGATGAATGCAAGGGAACTTCTGCACTTTTTTACCCTAAGATGCTGCGTAAGGGCTCAGTGGGAAATAAGAGAATTGGCAATAGAAATGCTGAAGTTTGCCAAAGAGAAAGCACCTATTATCTTTGAAAATGCAGGGCCCGCCTGTGTCAGAGGGAGATGCCCTGAAGAAAATCCCTGCAACAACATAGCGGAAATAAGGGAGTTTTTTAAAAAATTATGAGCGGAAAACTCTTTGTTGTTGCCACACCGATAGGCAATATGGACGATGTAACAATAAGGGCGATAAATACACTGAAAAGTGTGGATATTATTTTTGCCGAAACCCCTGCCCATTCGAGAAGATTTTTGGATTATCACAACATAGACAAAAAACCTATAAAATATAACGATTACAACCATCAATCAATGATTGAATATGCGCTCAATGTTGCTGAAAATTCGCAATCAATCGCACTTATTACGGATGCCGGAACCCCCACAATACAAGACCCGGGTTACAGATTGGTTAAAGCCTTTCGCGATAATAATCTCGAAGTTGTCCCCATACCGGGAGCTTCTGCAGCTATTACCGCACTCTCAGCAAGTGGACTGCCCACCGATAAGTTTCTATTTTTGGGATTTTTGCCAAAAGGTGACATTAAAAAACAGAATCTGTTAAAATCCTACGACAAAGATGTTACAATTATAATCTATGAATCACCGAAGAGGATATTGAAAACCCTATCTTCAATTGAAAAAGCCTTTGGCTCTGAGCGATTTGTGGTTGCGGCACGGGAAATTACGAAAATATATGAAGAATTTATAGAGGGCAGTGTGCATGATGTTTATGAAAATTTATCACAGAGAGATTCCATAAAGGGTGAATTTGTAATTTTAATAAAGAAAGCCTAATGTTTAAAAATGCAAAAATAATATCTTTTTTTACCATAATTAGCAGAATATTCGGATACCTAAGAGATTTCATTATAGCAAAATATTTCGGCACTACAATTTATACGGATATGTTTTTTATTGTTTTTAGAATGCCGAATTCATTAAGACGATTTCTTGGAGAAGGTGCGATAAACTCATCGGTTGTGCCGGTTTTGTCTAAAATAGACGACAAAGACAGGGCAAAAGCCGTTTGGAATATTATTATTTTATTTACAATCATACTCTTTGTAGTTGCTACACTCGGTGTCATTTTTTCAAAAGAACTTATTGCGGTTTTTTCCGCCGGATTTTTGCATTCTGAGCAGTTTCAACTAATGGATTCTATGGTAAAGATTACATTTCCTTACATATTTATAGTTGGTCTCTATGTGCTTTTAATGGGCATTTTAAATACCTTTAATCGCTTTGCCTATGCCGCTTTTGCACCTACGCTCTTAAATGTGGGTATAATTTTAAGCGTATATTTCTTGTTTTCGCAATTCACAAACCCTGTATACTCTTTATGTGTCGGCGTTTTATTCGGCGGAGTGCTACAACTTCTTGCGGTTTTGTATGATTTTTCGAAACTTAAACTCAAGTTTCATTTCAGTTTAAAAATTGAGGATTCAACAAAAGAGATGCTGAAACTTATGTCAATTACGGCACTTGGAGGAGGAGTTTTCCAAATCGCTTCAATGATAGATGCTTTTATGGCAAGTTTTATGGCAAGTGGCAGTTTTTCATACCTTTTTTATGCAAACCGCTTGTTTCAGCTTCCGTTTGCAGTATTTTCCATAGCTTTAACACAGAGCTCACTGCCAGATTTATCAAAACTAAACAAGAATGAGCTAATTGACAAGCTTCATATTTTGACAAAATTCGTATCTTTTATATCTATTTTTGTAACACTCTATTTTCTGTTTTTCGGCAAAGTTATTATAAAATTACTGTTTGAACACGGGCGATTTAATCAAACTTCCACCTTAAATACATATTATGCACTTGCCTTTATGATTTTGGGATTCTTTTTTTTCTCACAGACAAAGATTTTGTCCAATGCTTTTTATGCCGTAAAAGACGCCAAAACACCTCTAAAAGCCTCTATTTTTGCAGCATTGGCAAGCATTGTATTTTCTATTGTGTTGGGTTTGGAGTATGGTTTTAAGGGCTTAGCCTGTGCCGTTACAATTTCCGGTTTTGTTAATATGCTTTTCTTGGTAAAATTTATAAATAAAGAGTTTAAAACACTATCCTTTAACAATTTTTTTGATTATAAACTGTTGTTGATATTTTTTATACTCACCATTTCATCTTTTATAATCCACGCTCTAAATTTTGAATATATAATAGAGATACTGCTTTCATCCCTGCTCTATACGATTATTTTTTACTTCAATCTTACAAATTATATAAAATAGGTCGTAGTAAAATTTAAGAAAGGTAGTATCAAAAATTCAAGAGGAAACATACAACAAAAAAGGCAGGGAAAAACCCTGCCTTTTTATCTTCTTTGATTAAGAATTCTTTTTAGAATGTGTATTTATAAAG